>JAEZBP010000571.1 GCA_023427125.1 Pseudomonadota bacterium
GCCTCGAGGAGTCGATCGATCGCGTCGCCGAGGGCGGCGAGCGCGCCTCGCTCGTCGCCGCGCCGATCACGCCGGCCCTGGGCGGCCCGCAGCGCTTCGTCGACGTGCTGGTCACGCCCTTCGGCGCCGACGAGCCCGCCGGCCCGCGCCGCGCGGTGCTCGTGGTCGCCGACGACGTGACCGAGGAGCTGCGCACCAAGCAGCGCCTCATCCAGACCGAGCGGCTCGCCGCGATGGGCCGCATGGCCGCGCACGTCACGCACGAGGTGCGCAACCCGCTCTCGAGCATCGGGCTCAACGTCGAGATGCTCGCCGACGAGATCGGCGAGGCGGGCCCCGAGGCGACGGCGCTCCTGCGCGCGGTCGAGCGCGAGATCGATCGGCTGACCGCGGTCACCGAGGAGTACCTCCGGCTCGCGCGCCTGCCCGCGCCGCGGCTCGAGGCCGAGAGCCTCGGGGAGATCGCCGAGGAGGTCGGCCGCTTCGTCGCGCGCGAGATGGAGGCCTCGAGCACCCGCCTGCGCGTCGAGATCGAGCCCGATCTGCCGCTCGTCGCGGCCGACGAGCCGCAGATCCGCCAGGCGCTGCTCAATCTGTTGCGCAACGCGCGCGAGGCGATGGTCGAAGGCGGCGAGGTCGCGCTCGAGGCGCGCGCGATCGAGGGCGGCGTGGAGCTGCGCGTGATCGACGGCGGCGTCGGCATCGCGCCCGAGCAGCGCGCGCACATCTTCGACCTCTTCTACTCCACCAAGGAGCGCGGCACCGGCATCGGGCTCTCGCTGACCCAGCAGATCGTGCAGGCCCACGGCGGCCGCATCCGCTGCGACGACGCGCCCGCCGGCGGCACCGTCTTCGCGATGTGGTTTCCCCCGGCGCGCGCCGACGGCGCGGACCTGTCGGAGCTCTCGAGCGCCTCGGCGAGCGAGGAGTAGCCCGGCGCTTTCGTCTCTCGCCGCTTCGTGCTAGCCGGCCCGCGATGACTGAGACGACTGGCACCGGGACGACGCGCAAGGACGGCCGAGGGAGCGCGCAGCTCCGGCCGGTCACCATCACGCACGGCTTTCAGACCAACCCCGAGGGCTCGGTGCTCTATCGGTGCGGCGGCACGCTCGTGCTCGTCTCCGCCTCGGTCGAGGAGCAGATCCCGCCGTGGATGAAGGGGCAGGGCAGGGGCTGGGTGACCGCGGAGTACGCGATGCACCCGCGCGCCAACGCCGATCGCCAGCGCCGCGACGGTCGCAGGGGCGGCAACATCGACGGCCGGACGGCCGAGATCCAGCGCCTCATCGCCCGCTCGCTGCGCGCGGCGGTGCGGCTCGAGAAGCTCGGCGAGCGCATGATCACCGTCGACTGCGACGTCCTCGACGCCGACGGCGGCACGCGCACCGCGTCGATCACCGGCGGCTTCGTCGCGCTCGCCATCGCGCTCGACAAGCTGCGCCGCGCCGGCAAGGTCGGCCCCGGCGTCGTGCGCGAGCCCATCGCGGCGATCAGCGTCGGCCTCGTCGACAAGCGCTGCCTGCTCGACCTCGCGTACATCGAGGACAGCAAGGCCGAGGTCGACCTCAACGTGGTCGCCACCGAGCGCGGAGGCATCGTCGAGGTGCAGGGCACGGCGGAGGGAGCGCCCATTCCGCGCACCGACTTCGACGCTCTCCTCGAGCTCGGCCTCGGCGCCATGCCGACCCTGGCCGGCGCCCAGCGCGCCGCGATCACCGAGGCCGGCGCGGACCTCGGCAAGCTCCTCGCGTGAGCGCTGCGGCGGTAGCCGCCCCATGCGTTTCAGGCTAGGCTACGCCGCGTTTTCGACGGGGTGTCGCACAGCCTGGTAGTGCACGAGCTTTGGGTGCTCGTTGTCGTGGGTTCAAATCCCACCACCCCGAGTCGACCTCCCCCGCGCCCATAGCTCAGCTGGACAGAGCAGCGGCCTTCTAAGCCGACGGTCGGAGGTTCGAGTCCTCCTGGGCGCGCTCGTCAATCGTCGGTCAGACCCGTGTCGGTCAGACCCGTGTCGGTCAGACCTCGTGGAGGTCGAGCGAGGGATCGAGGCGCGCCAGGTCTCCCGCGTCGCTGGTCACGACGGGCGCTCTCTCTCGCCGGGCGCTGAGCACGACGGACGCGTCGATCACGTCGGATGTGCCCGCTCGAGCGCACAGCATGCCCGCGGCCTCGGCGAGCGGCTGGTCGAGGGCCACGACCACCGAAGTGGGGCCGTTCAAGAGTGCGCGTAGCGGAACCTGGCGGGCACGGTCTCGCATCACCTGCCCGACGACTCCGGCAGGGATCACCAAGCGCACACCGGTGCTCATCGCGTCACGCACGAGCGCGCGCATTCGCGCGTCGCCTCGCTCGAACGCGATCAGCGCGCCCGCGTCGAGGACGACCGCCCGAGGACGCGCCGTGACCATGACTTCGCTGCCTTGCTCGGCTGGCCATGCTCCGCGTCCATCGCATCGAGGATCGTCGCCAGCTCGTCACGCCGGAGCTTCTCGTCCATCGCGGCGCTGACGAACGCGCTGAGCGATTTGGCACGACCGGCCGCGACCTCGCGCCGCGCTTCCTCGAGGACGTCCTCCGGGATGCTGAGAGCGACTTTGGCAGTCGACATACCTTTATCCTACCGATGGCCACTCGGCCCGACAACATCGGAGTGCGCGGAGACGCGAGCTCGATCACATGGGTCGCTCCGCTGGGTGACGGCATCCCGACACCTGCGAACGGCAGCAGGCCTACCGTCACTCCGCTGCGCTCCTCGATCAGCCGGTCGGCGCGCCCACCACCGGCACCGGCGCGTCGGGGTTCTCGTCGTCCTCGCGGCTCGGGTCGACCACCGTGACCTCTTCCTCTTCGCTCTTCGTGCGCCGCGCCGCGTGGTAGGCGCGGAGGCGATCGATGGGCGCCACCGCCTTCAGGAAGCGCGCGACGCTCGCCGGATCCTTCTCGTCGGTCTCGCCCGCGAGGATGCGTACGTACGCGGCGACCGCCGTGATCTGCGCCTCGAGCGCGTCGAGCATCGACGCGGTGACCGGGTGATCGACGTCCTCGTCGCCGAGCCCGAGCGCGTCGCCGAGCGCGTTCGTCGCCGAGGTGATGTAGGGCAGCACGATCTCGTCGGTCAGCGCGGTGAGCTCCTCCGCGAAGCCCTCCTTGTCGATGCGCGTGAGCAGCGTCTTGCCGTGCAGCCACTCGGCCTCGTAGCTCGAGGTGAGGAAGCCCGCGCCTTCGTGCAGGAGCGTGTCGAGCAGGCGCTGCGCGCGGACCGCCTTCTCCGAGCCCACGAAGCGCGCGAGCCCTCGGAGCATGTCGAAGGTGCCGCCCCAGCCTCCATCGAAGATCTTGTCCAAGGGCTTGAGGCTCTCCGGGCGCAGGAGCCGGCTGCGCTCCTCGCGCACCGCCTGGATGCCGAGCGTCCCTCCGCGCACGTCCTCGAGCGCGCCGCTCAAACGCACGGATCGATCGGCCGGCGCCGCCTTGATGATCCGTATCCCCACCAGCGCGCCGCTCGTCGAGTCCATCCGCTGCCGCGCCGAGTACTTGTTGAAGTCCGCCATGCCTCGGACCCTAACGGCAGGCCGAAGAGGTCCACAACCCGGAACATGCGTCCGTCACCGAACGGGGATATCGGCCGGCTCGGCTGCCGATGAGGCCTCGGGATCGCCGACGCCGGCGCCTCGCGATGCCGACCGGTGTGCCAAGTTGGCACGCCCTCCCTGAACGGGGACACCGACCGGCATCGAAAACGCCGAATTCGGCGATTCCGGATGCCGACCGGCTCCTGGA
>JAEZBP010000589.1 GCA_023427125.1 Pseudomonadota bacterium
ACGCAGCGCTGCGCGCAGCGATCGACGCGCGGACGAGCGCGCGAGCTGCGGCGCCGGCCGCGCGGAGAACGGCGCAAATGCGATCCGTGACCAGTGATCGATCGGCCGCTCGCGCGCCGGCGCGGGCGCCAGCGCGGGCAGCGCCACCGCGTGCACGGTGGTGTCCCAGTGCCCGACGCCGGGCGCCGTGTCGTGCCCCTCGATCAACACCACCGCGCGATCCGACGAGGGGGAGGGCCACACGCTCACGCGGATCGGGAGCGCGGCGACCTCGAGCGTCGGGCCCTCGAATTGCTCCGGAGCGCCGGTGCGGACGGGCTCGCGGTGCACCTCGCGGAAGCCGGCGGCGGTGAGCACCTCGACGATCACCACGCGATCGGGCGGGAGGTCGTCTTCCGCTTCGTCTTCGCCCCTCGGGGCGTGCGCGAGGTGCGCGCGCACGAGCGCCGGATCGAGCGGTCGCGCCGGGAGAGGGAAGCCGCGGACGGCCGCCGACGGGCCGGTGTCGTCCTCCCCGTCGGCCATGAGGGCGTCGCACGCGAGCGCGCGGTCCGGCGCGCCGTGCAGGTCGAAGCACTCTGCGGCGTGCCCTCCGCTCCAGCGCTCGAGGTAGTGCTGGCGCTCGCAGCCGCGCGTCGAGGTGACCTCGATCAAGACCTCGCCGGAGGCCGACCACCCGATCGGCGCGCGCTCCGACGAGCCGTCGCAGCACGCGCACGCGGCCGCCGAGCGCGGGACCGATCCGGCGAGCATCGCGATCGCCGCTACGAGCGCCGTCCACCGCATGGCGCCGAGCTTACGCGCCCGAGCGGCCGCGAGGCGTGCGGAGGGCGGCTTGACGGAGCGGGGGTCGGGTTGGTAGGGCGCGTGCGGTCGCGGTGGACGCGGCCCAGGAGGCGCCGTGGCGGAGATCCAGAAGGTTGGTGTGATCGGGGCGGGGCAGATGGGGCGCGGGATCGCGCAGGTGGCCGCCGAGAGCGGGCTCGAGGTCACGCTGCTCGACGTCGATCTCAAGGCCGCCGAGAAGGGCAAGGACACGATCGGGCGCTCGCTCGCGAAGCTGGTCGAGAAGGGCAAGATCGACGGCGCGCGGCGCGACGCGGTGCTCGCGCAGATCACGCCGGCCGGCAGCTACGACGCGCTCGCCAGCGCGGATCTCGTGGTGGAGGCGGCGACCGAGGCGCTCGAGCTGAAGACGAAGATCTTCGTCTCCGCCGACCGCGCGATGCGGCCGGGCGCGATCCTCGCGTCGAACACCTCGTCGATCTCGATCACCAAGCTGGCGGCCGCGACGAGCCGGCCCGAGCTGGTCATCGGGATGCACTTCATGAACCCCGTGCCGGTCATGAAGCTCGTCGAGCTGGTGCGCGCGCTCCAGACGAGCGATGAGACCTACGCCGCCATCCGCGCGCTCGCCGAGCGGATGGGCAAGACGACGATCACCAGCAAGGACATGCCGGGGTTCATCGTGAACCGGATGCTCATCCCCTTCATCAACGAGGCGTGCTTTGCGCTCCAAGAGGGGCTCGGGACGCCGGAGGACATCGACACCGGCGCGCAGCTCGGCCTGAACCACCCGCTCGGCCCGCTCGCGCTCGCCGATCTGATCGGGCTCGACACCTGCCTCGCGATCGCCGAGGTGCTGCACTCGGAGCTCGGCGACGACAAGTACCGGCCCGCCGCGATCCTGCGCAACTACGTCGCCGCCGGGTGGCTCGGCCGCAAGCGCGGCCGCGGCTTCTACGTCTACGGAGGCAAGTGAGTATGTCGAACGACGTGGTGCTCCTCGAGGAGGACGGGCCGCTCGCCATCCTCACCGTCAACCGGCCCGACAAGCTCAACGCCTTGAACCCGAGCGTGATCGGCGCGCTCAAGGACGCCGTGGAGTCGCTGCGCGGCTCGGCGAGCGTGCGCTGCGCGATCCTCACCGGCGCGGGCGACAAGGCCTTCGTCGCCGGCGCGGACATCGCGTCGATGCAGGCGCTGAGCGTCGAGGAGGCGCGCGCGTTCGCGCAGCAGGGACACGCGCTCGGCGCCGCGCTCGAGTCGCTGCCGATCCCGGTCATCGCGGCGGTCAACGGCTTCGCGCTCGGCGGCGGGTGCGAGCTCGCGCTCGCGTGCGACTTCGTGCACGCGTCGGAGAAGGCGCGCTTCGGCCAGCCGGAGGTGAAGCTCGGCGTGATCCCGGGCTTCGGCGGGACCCAGCGGCTCGCCCGCCGGGTCGGCATCGCCCGCGCGCGCGAGCTCGTCTACTCGGGCGCGATGATCGGCGCCGAGGAGGCGCTTCGCATCGGGCTCGTCAACGCGGTGCACCCCCACGCCGAGCTGATGGCGAAGGTGCGCGCGCTCGCGACGGGCATCGCGGCGATGGGCCCCTTCGCGGTCGCGGAGGCCAAGCGCGTCCTGCGCGAGGGCGAGGAGCGCCCGCTCGAGGAGGCCAACGCGATCGAGGTCGAGGGCTTCGCGCGCTGCTTCACGACGGCCGACCAGAAGGAGGGCATGGCCGCCTTCCTCGAGAAGCGCGCCGCCGCCTTCACGGGCCGCTGAAGCCGGCGCGCCCCGCCTTCGCCGGCCGTTCTGAGCTTCGCGCGGCGGCCAAGATCAGCGGGGGGCCTCGCACTCGGTGAGGAGCGAGGGGGGCAGGCGGTAGCCGCCGAGCTCGAGGGGGGCGGCGAGGGGATCGGCGAAGGCGGCCTCGGCGCGCGCGCGGAGGGCCTCGTCGAAGAGGGCGTGGGCGCGCTCGCAC
>JAEZBP010000631.1 GCA_023427125.1 Pseudomonadota bacterium
CTGCGAGCGAGGCGCCACGACCGGCGCCACGACCGGCTCGAGCTCCGGCTGCGAGGGAGGCGCGATCGAGCCCGCGCGGCGGCGCCCGTGCACCTCGAAGCCCGCGCGCTCGGCCGCGCTGCGGAGCGCATCGCCGAAGGCGTGCCCGTCGTCGTAGCGGCCCTCGGGGTTCTTCGAGAGCGCGCGCATCACCACGTCGGCCACCGCCTCGGGCACGTGCTTGGCGCGCTCCTGGGTCAAGAGGTGCGGCGGGCTCGAGTGGATGTGCTTCATCAGCATCCCGACCGGCGAGGGCGCGTCGAAGGGCGTCTCGCCGGCGAGGAGCTGATAGGTGAGGATGCCGAGCGAGTACACGTCGCTCCGCGCGTCGGTCGGCTCGCCGGCGGCGCCCTCGGGCGAGATGTAGCGCGCGGTGCCGAAGACCAGCCCCGACTGCGTGGCCTGCGTCTGGTCGTCTCCCCAGAGCACCCGCGCGATGCCGAAGTCGAGGACCTTCACGAAGTCCGCGTCGCGCGCCTTGGTGATGAGGACGATGTTCTCGGGCTTGATGTCGCGATGGACGACGCCCTGCGCGTGGGCCTCGCCTACGCCGTCGCAGATCTGCGTCGCGATGTGGAGCGCGCGATGCACGGGCAGCGCCCCCTCGCGGGCGAGCACCTCGTGGAGCGGGCGGCCCCGGAGGAACTCCATGACGATGTAGAGGCTCCCGTCCGGGAGCTGCCCGAAGAGGAGCACGCGGACCACGTTCGGGTGGTCGAGCGCGGTGCAGACGCGAGCCTCACGCTTGAAGCGCCGGACCGCGTCGCGGTTGTCGGCGAGCTCGCTGTGGAGGATCTTGATCGCGACGTCGCGGTGCAGCGTGGTCTGGCGCGCGCGGTACACCGAGCCCATGCCGCCGGCGCCGATCTTCTCTTCGATCTTCAGCTGATCGAGGAGGGTCTGGCCGATGTAGAGGTCGGGCTGCTCTTCGGTGAGGTTGAGCCGCGCGCCGTCCTTCTGGCAGAAGGCGGCCGCCGTATCGTAGCGACGGGCGCACTTCGGGCAGACCTTGGCGAGGGCGTCCATCGGGGGGATGGGTTCGGGGATCACGCGTGCGCAGGACCTGATGGCTCGCCTCCGATCTACCCTAGACGCCTCATCTCCGCAAAAGAGCTCACGGTCTCCTACGCCGAGGATCTCTTGCTGCGCCGGCGCCGAGGACGCTATGGTGGCCCGCGCGATCCCGAAGGGAGCTCGTCGATGCCCTTGTTTCACCGGTCCCTCCTCACGTTGCTCGTGCTCGGCTCGGCCCTCGCGCCGGCCGCCGCGTCGGCTCAGAGCGTCATCGTGCTCGGGATCCGCTCGGTCGAGGGCGACGACGAGTTCGCCCGCAACCTGACCGGCGCGCTCCGGCACTCGGCCTCGCAGGTGCAGGGGTGGAGCGTGAGCGAGCGCGAGGTGACGCTCACCCAGATGGCGCTCGCCCACGGCTGCGACGAGCCCGATCCCACCTGCCTCGAGCAGATGGCCCAGACCCTGACCGCCGAGCGCATCCTCTACGGCGACGTCCGCCGGACCAACGCCGGCCAGACCTACGACTTCTCGGTCAACCTCCACCTCTTCAACGCGACGACGAACCAGATCGAGAACACGGTGACCGACACCATCCCCGGTGTGCGGCGCGACATCGACGATCTGCGCGAGCCCGCCCGGCGCTACGTCGCCGCGCTCTCGGGCGCGCCGCGCGCCGGGACGCTGCGCGTCACGGTCAACGTGCCCGGCGCCGAGGTCTTCGTCGACGGAGAGTCGGTGGGCACCGCCGACGAGGAGGGACGCCTGGTCATCGACGCGGTGCAGGCGGGCAGCCGCAGCGTGCGCGTGGTCGCGCCCGGCCATCAGAGCTTCACGAGCACGGTGTCGGTCGAGGCCTACGGCGAGGCGTCGTTCGAGGCCGAGCTGCAGGCGGGGAGCAGCGCGCCGAGCGCACCCTTCCCGACCGACCTCGTCGTCGGCGTGAGCCTCCTGGTCGTCGCGGCCGCGCTGGCCGGCGGGATGATCGCGTCGTGGGTCCAGATCGACGGCATGCAGAGCGACCTCGAGTACCAGGCGCTCCGCACGAACGCGGGCGTCTACCTCGCGTCGAACGCCGACGCGCCCCGCGACGTGTGCGCGCTGATCGCGCAGGGCTCCCCCCATCGGGGTGCCGTGCTGGCGGGCAGGGACACGGAGACGCGAAACCGGATGGACGCGATCTGCGGCGACGCGCCGACGTGGGAGGCGCTCCAGTTCGTCTTCGGCATCGGCGCCGCGGCGGCGGCCGGCGTCGGCGCGTACTTCCTGGTGAGCGCGCTCTCGGGCAGCTCGGCGGCTCCCTCGGAGCAGGCCATCCAGCTCACGCCCTCGTTCGGACCGGATCACGGGTACCTCGGCGTCTCCGGCCGGTTCTGAGTACTGAGCGTTGCGCATCGTCGGCGGGCGGCTCGGCGGGCGGCGCATCGCCGCGCCTCGCGGGCAATCCACGCGGCCGACCAGCGAGCGGGTGCGCGAGGGGATCGCCTCGGCGCTCGAGGCGCGGGGGTGGATCGAGGGGGCACGTGTGCTCGATCTCTTCGCGGGGACGGGCGCGCTGAGCTTCGAGGCGCTCTCGCGAGGGGCGGCGCAGGCGGTGATGGTCGACAGCGACCCCGCGCGGGTCCGCGCCATCGAGAAGGCCGCGCGCGAGCTCGGCCTCGAGCGCGAGGTGCGGGCGCTCGCCTTCGACCTCGAGCGGGATCCGCGGGCGCTCCTCGCGCGCCTGCCGGAGTACTCGTCCTTCGATCTCGTCTTCTTCGACCCGCCCTACGCGCGCGTCGGGGCGGTCACGCCGCTGCTGGCGGCGCTGCTGGAATCGGGCAAGCTCACGCCCGGCGCCGCGATCGTCGTCGAGCACGCCCGGCGCGCCCCCCCGACCCTGCCCGACGACTTCGCCTGCATCGGCACGTATCGCTACGGCGACACCGCCGTCCTCCTGAGCGAGGCCCCCGGAGAGCCATGACCGTCGCCATCTACCCCGGTTCGTTCGACCCGATCACCAACGGCCACGTGAGCATCATCGAGAGCGGGCTCGTCTGCTTCGAGCGGCTCATCGTGGCCGTCCTGCGCAACCCGAAGAAGAGCTCGCTCTTCACGGTGGAGGAGCGGGTCGAGATGATCTCGGAGCACTTCGCGGACACGCCGAACATCGAGTTCGACTCGTTCGACGGCCTGCTCGTCGACTACTGCAAGCGCAAGGGCAGCCGCGTGGTGCTGCGCGGGCTGCGGGCGGTCGCCGACTTCGAGTACGAGCTGCAGATGGCCAACATGAACCGGCACCTCAACGAGGAGGTCGAGACCGTGTTCCTGATGGCGAACGACGCCTACTTCTACGTCTCCTCCAACATCGTCAAGGAGGCGGCCATGCTCGGGGGCGACGTGTCGCGGCTCGTGCCGCGATCGGTGGAAGAGAGGCTGCGGGCCAAGCTCGGCCGATAGCGCGGCGCTCGGGCGAGGCCGAGCTCGATCAGCGCCGGCAGCTCCTCGGCGACCTCGAGGCCCACGCGGCCGGCGCGGAGCGCGTCGATCGTGGTGGTGCCCTCGGCGAGGGCGGCGCGCACCGCGAGCCAGCCCGCGAGGTAGCCCGCGTCGCGCGCGACGCCGCCGCCCCGATAGGCGCGCTCGGCGATCGAGATCGCGTCCATCGGCGAGAGCTCGTGATCGCGATGCAGCCAGCGCGCGGTCTCTCCGAAGGGCGCGCCGCGGTGCATGCGATCGGTCGCGAGGACCCGCGCGGCGATCACGCGGAGGCGGTAGGCGTCGAGCACGCCCGCCTTCTCCTCGAGCCAGAGCGCGAGGCCCTCCTGCGCGCCGAACGAGCCGGCGGTGCCGACCTCGAAGAGGCGGATCGGCTGCTCGCGCGCGTTGGCCGCGGCGACCGCGTGGCCGAGCACCTCGTGGACCGCGAAGCGCAGCGACTCGCGCCGGCCGAACCAGCGGTCGGCGATGAAGACGGTGCGATCGCCGGTGGCCGCGCCGGCGCTCAGGCGGGGCTCCACCTTCACCTCGAGCGAGAGCCCCGCCGAGCACGCGACGGCGTGCATCAGCGCGACGAGGGAGGGACGCCCCGGCGCGTCATAAGGCGGCACCTCCCGCGGCTCCTCGCGATGCGGCAGCGAGTCGAGGAGCCCGCCCGCGAGCCGCGCGAGTGGAACAGGTCCTCCCGGCAGCGAGACCATGATTCGACCGTCGCCGAAGCGACGCGCGGCGAGCGGCCGGACCCGCTTGGGGTCGCCGAGGGCCTCGATCATCGAGAGCTCGAGCTCGAGCTCGTCGAGCCGCGCGCGGTAGAGCTCCGCGGCAGGGGAGCCCTCGACGCGGGCGCGCGC
>JAEZBP010000674.1 GCA_023427125.1 Pseudomonadota bacterium
CTCGCCGGCCTCGGCCTCAGCGGCCTCCGCCTCGGCGGCACCCGCCACGTTGGTGACCGAGGTCGACGCCAGGGTCGCCGGCGCGGTCGAGAGCAAGAAGAGGCTCGCCTGATCGGACTGCACCATGAGCTGCCCGTTGGACTGCAGCGTCATCGTGCTCGCCGCGACGCCACCCTCCGCGCTCATGGCGACGTGGGCGTTCGTCTTCACCGCGTAGCCGTCGAACGACGCGCCCGAGCGGCGGCCGGCGCTGATGATCGTGCCGTCCTCGCTGCCGAGCGTCGGCACCCGCATCTGCAGCCGCTGGTGCGCGCCGAGCGTCTCCTCCGGCGGCGGCACGCGGTTGTTCTCGCTCATCTTCGAGAGGAGCGCGCGCACCCCCTCTTGCTGCGAGCGCCGCACGCCCTCGAGGCGCGCCTTGGACGCCGACACGTCGATCGAGAAGACATCGTCCGCCATCTCAGCTACCCGCCATTCCTTCATCCCCGCTGGGTTCAGATCGCGTCATCTTCGAGCTCGATCACGATGTGCGCCTTGCTGCGCACCACGCTCTGGGTCGCGTTGTCCTGGACGACCGTGGTCGCCGTCTGGGGCGTCGGCAGCGCGCCGACGATCACCGGGCGATCCGGATCGCCCTCCACGTGCGCGACGAGCACGTCGGCGCCGATGTGAAGCGGGAAGTGCATGCCGTAGGCGGGCCCCGTGAACGTCTGCGTCATCGACATCCAGCAGCTCGCCTTGCCGCCGAGCGCGCCCACCGTGTCGAAGGGCAGGAGCACCTTGTAGCGGCCCTGGGGATCGAGCGGGGCCGGCACCCCCGCCACCTCGCCGTCGACCTTGGCGTGGATGACGCCGTCGATGCGCGGCTTCGTCGTCAGGCGCGCCGGACGGTACGTGACGGAGAGCGGCAGGAGCTCGACCTCGCTGCCGAAGGGCGCCTCGGAGCCCGCCGCCGCGTGATGCATCGCCACCACGGTAAGCTCGAGACCCTCGAGCTCGCCGAACGGGTGCCCGTTGAGCACGAAGCGATGCCCCGGATGCAGGCCTCGCACCGAGCTGACCGCGGTGTGGAGGTGGCGCTCGAGCGCGCGCTCGTCGGCGCGCACCTTTGTCAGCCGCCGCGCCTCCGCCTCGGTGAGCGCGTTCTGGCCGTGCATCATCACGAGGCCGATGCCGCGATCGTGGATCGCGCTGTCCGTCTGGATGGGCGAGCTCGGCAGGCTCGGCTGGTACTCGCGCATCACGACGTGCTGCGGCACGACCCGGTAGCGCCGCGACACCCGGTGCAGCGCGCCGCCTGCCACCGTGACCGCCTCGCGCGGGTCGAAGACGATCTCGGCCCTGCCCTCGGGGGCGGCGAAGACCGCGTTCGCGTCGCCGAGGACGAGCACCTCTCCGTCGGGGCGCTGATCGAAGAAGAAGAAGATGCCCTCGTGCTCCATCAGCCGCGCGATGAAGTCGAAGTCGCTCTCGGCGTACTGCAGGACGTACTCGCGCTTCGGATAGCTCGCGGTGAGCGACGCCTCGAAGTGATCGCCCGGCGCGAAGCCGAGATCCTCGAGGACGGTCTGGATGATCTCGGGCACCGTGAGCTCGAGGAAGACGCGGGTGCGGACGGTCTGGGTCGCGTACCAGAGGGTCGGCACCATCACCGCGCGGTAGAGCGGCGCGTGCCCGTCGGCGTGCACGAGCTCGATCTCGCGGAGGATCCCGTGCCACGGGTGCTCGAGCGAGCCCGACTCCGCGAACCCGAGGATCACCGGGGCTCCCAGGATCTCCTCGACGGAGTCGGAGTCGAGCGGCTCGCTCTCGGTCAGCGCGAGCTCGAGCTCGAGCTCGTAGAGCTGGCTGAGGGCCTCGAAGCCGCGCAGCCCGACCACCCGAAACGCGCCCGGGTCGAGCGCGCCAGAGTGAAAGAAGAGCTCGGGGCGGGGGCTGAACTCGTTGGCGTCGTTCATCGGCGAGGTGGGTGGAGGCTAGCCGACGAAAGTTCTGTCGTGAACGGCTTTCCGTGCGATTCGAAAACCGGCAAGATGGCGCCCGCATGACCGAAGCCGCCGAGAGCACGCCGAGCATCCCCTCCCAGCTTGGACGGATCGCGAACGAGGAGATCGTCGGCGCGCGCGCCAAGGTCGCCGAGGCTCGCGTGAAGGTCGTCGAGTCGATCCACACGGTGCTCAACACGTGCGAAGACGCGGTGAACACCGCGGTCGACACGGTCGAGCAGCAGGCGACGCGGGTCTCCGACGTGATCGAGCAGGGCATCAGCGCCGCAGAGACGCAGGTGAACGCCTTCGTTCCGCCGCTCAAGCAGCAGGCCCACGGCGCGATCGGCCAGGTGCGCGAGCAGGTGATGGGCGTCATCGACGAGCTCACCGAGCAGCTCGAGGCGATGAAGGACGAGCTCTCGCAGCAAGCGGGCGAGCAGATCGATCAGGCGGCCGAGGCGGCGAGCGGGCAGATCGCGCAGCTCGCCGGCGTCGCGAGCGGCGGCCTCGAGCGAGCGCTGAGCGCCGTCGGCCCGCAGGTCCAGAGCCTCGACGGACAGATCGAGCAGCTGACAGGTCAGCTCACGCAGGGGCTGACCGGCTTGACGGCGCAGATCGAGGCGCGCCTCGCGAGCGCCGCCGGCTCGAACCCGGAGATCGCCGCCGCCGTCGCGCGCATGACCGAGCGGCTCGGCCGCGTGAACACCGACATCGAGACGGCGACGAGCGCGACGTCGGAGCAGCTCCGGCGCGCGATCAACGAGCTCTACGAGCAGACGATCACCGCGCTCCGGACCTCGCTCTCCGAGATCACCGCGGCGCTCGAGGACACGCCGCGCTCGATCGCCACGATGCTCCAGCAGGTCCGCGCGGAGCTCGACCGGGCGATCGACGAGACGATCGCCGAGGTGCGCGCGACCATCCAGCGCTTGGTCGAGCGGGTCTGTGCCTTCCTCGACGACGTGATCGAGCGGGTCGGTCACATCATCGACACCGCGGTGCACGGCGGCCTCGCGCTGATCCGGGAGATCAAGGCGGAGCTGATCGCCGCGGCGAACGCGCTGATGGAGACGGTGCGCCGGGTCGCGACCGAGCTCATCCAGGAGATCCGCGCCGGCCTGCAGTCGGTGCTCGACACCTTCGATCGCGAGTGCGAGGCCATCCTCACCAACGCGCGCGACTCGGTGCGGCGCACCGTCGATCGAGTCGGGCGCGACATGAACCTCGAGATCCGCCAGCTGCAGGGCGAGATGCGCACGCGGGCCGAGCGCGTGGGCCGCGAGCTGCGCGAGGAGGGCGAGAAGGGCTACCGCGACGCGCTCAACGACTTCATCTCGGCCGGCTACAGCGAGAACATCGACGTCATCCCGGACATCCGCGCGAAGGGCCAGCAGGCCGTCGAAGACATCCGCACTGAGATGCAGACCAAGACCGAGGAGCTCATCACGAGCTTCCAGGCGCAGGTCGACGCGCTCGGCCCGCAGGTCCGCGCGAAGGGCGCGCAGCTCGGCATGGCCATGATGCAGATGGGCATCAAGGTCGCGATGGAGATCGGCTCGGTCGCCTCCTCGCTCGCCTCGAGCATCCAGGCCAAGGGTCAGGAGCTCGCCGACGCGGTGAAGGCTGTCGTCGACGTGATCCAGTCGGCGATCGAGGAGAAGATCCCCGGCTACTTCGAGAGCGTGAAGACGGCGGTCATGGACGCGGTCACGGCGATCAAGGAGGGCGGCACGGCGCTCTACGAGGAGACGAAGGCCGACATCGAGCGGCTGATCGATCAGACGAAGGTGCGCATCGAGCAGCTCATCACCGAGGTGCGCTCGCTGGTCGAGACGGAGATCGAGCGCATCGTCACGACGGCGATCAGCCTCGGCGAGGGGATCGTCACGCGCTTCACGGAGCTCGGGGAGACCTTCATCGCCACGCTGACGGCGATCGGCGACGGGCTCGGCACCCGCGTCCCCGCGCTCGTCGACGGGGTGCGCACCGTCGTGGAGGAGCAGCTCGGCGACGTCGAGCAGCTCGCGCGGAGCGGCGCGGCGGCGGTGATGGAGCGCGGCAACAACGCCCTGAGCGAGCTGCAGAGCCGCGCGTTCGCGATGAACAACGAGCTGATGGATCGCGCGGGCGGGCTGACGAACGAGGTGCAGAGCATGGTCGGCGGCCTGCAAGACAACGTGCGCCAGCAGATGGGCGCGCTCGGAGGTGCGGCATGAGTCGAGCGTTGCTCTCCGCCGTGCGATCGCGCGGCAACCAGACCCGGTCGGCGACCCGCGAGGCCGGAAAGAAGGCGCAGGACTCGGCGGTCGAGCGCGCGCGCGCGTCGGCCAACCCCGAGACGGTGCAGCGCGCGACGCAGAAGGCGCAGGGCGAGTTCCGAACGTCGCTCAACGAGGTCGCCGCGAAGGGCGGCGACATCGAGGCGCAGGGCGCGAAGGCCGAAGAGCAGAAGGCGCAGGTCTCGCAGGAGGCTGCGCAGACGGCGGCCGGGCTGCGCACGAAGACGCAGGAGGCGGGCGCCGAAGCGAACGCCGCGGCGACGTCCGCGAGCGCGGGGATCGGCGAGGCTGCGCAAGGTGGGTTGACGTCCCCCCTGGCCGGCGCGCGCGACGCTGTGGACTCGGCGGGCGGCAAGGCCAAGCAGGCGATGGCCGAGGCGCAGCAGCTCCGCACCGGCGGCGCGCCGGCGCAGGACGCAGC
>JAEZBP010000806.1 GCA_023427125.1 Pseudomonadota bacterium
CTGGGGCTCCCGGCACCCGGCGCATCGATTGCACAATCGACTCTGGGCCCCCCGGGACCGCAGACATCGATTTCAAGATCGACTCTGGGGCTCCCGGGACCCCCAGACATCGATTTCAGAATCGACCCTGGGGCTCTCGGACCCCAGACGCGTCGACTCGGAAGCTCGAAGGGCGACTCGAAGACGCGCTCGGCGATTCCGGGCCCGATCTTGGCGGAGGCGAACCTCCGTGGCTTCGGCACGCAACGGCCGCGGGGTGGGGCCGATGAGGGTGTGTTCGCGCGAGAGCGCCGCGACCATCACGAGGAGAAGAGGACATGCCCAACGAAGATCAGCTCGAGCCCACGCCCACCCCGATCGCGCTGAAGGCGGCGCTCGACAGGATGCGGCCGCTGCTCGCGCGCATGCCGCCTTGCAAGGCCGGCCAGGCCGGCGTCGATGCGTCGCGTGCGGTGAGCATCGTGGTCGGCAGCCTGCCGCGCATCGAGAAGCATCGCCCGGCGCTGGAGGCGCAGTTCGGTGAGCACGCGACGCTCCACCTCGATGAGCTGCCGATCATCGCGTACGCCACGAGGCAGGCGGACATCGAGCTCACCGCCGCGGACTCGGCGAGCGATCTGTCCGAGCGCTTCGCGCTGGTGGCGGCGGACCATCAGCTCTTGCTCACCGACGCGGACGCGCTCGCCAACCGCGGGCTGCTCGAACGCGGTCGCGTGGATGCGGGGCGGCCGTCCAAGGGCTACCGCACGACGGTGACGAGCACGCTGGTGCTCATCGCGCTCCTTCGCGAGCGTTGGGGGGACGTCGAGGACGTGACGCCGCTGACGACCGAGGAGCTCGACGCGAGCGAGGCTCGCACGCAGGCGATGCTCGCGCTGCTCGACAGGCGCAAGCAGGGTTCGATGCGGCGGCCCGCCGCGGAGCTGCGGGCCCGGGCGCTCCACAGGCTGATCCGCACCTACGGTGAGGTGCGGCGCATGCTGACCTACCTGCGCTGGTGGGAGGACGACGCGGACGCGATCGCGCCCTCGCCGTGGGCGGGGCGCCGCAAGGCGCGCCGACGGTGATCGAGAAGTCAAAGGCTGTCGCACATCACGGAGCTCGGCGTTCCCCAAACGCCGTGGATCTCGGACAGCCACCCACCGTCGCGAGCTGCGCACGCGCCCCTGTTCGGCGCGAGCCGGATCGGCCTTAATGGCGAGATGCGCCGCTTCGCCCTTGCCTTCGCTGCTCTGCTGAGCCTGATGGCCGCCGCCTCCACCCGCGCCGACTGGCCGATGGCTCGCCACGACGTGCGCCGGACGGCGCTCGGCGACGGGACGGCGCGCATCGAGCGCCCGGCCGCGTCGATGCGCCACTACCTCGGCGGCTCGCTCGGGGGCGAGCAGTACCTCGCCGCCGACGTCGATGGCGACGCACGGGCCGAGGTGATCTTCCTGATGGGCGGCGCGCTCATCGCGAAGACGCCCGACGACGCCGTCGTGTGGGAGACCGACGCGCTCGATCTCTTCCGGCTCGATGGGCTCGTCGATCTCGACGGCGACGGCACGAGCGAGATCGTGCTCAGCGCGGTCGGAGGGCGCATGCACGCCGTGCGGGTGCGCGACGGCGCGGTGCTGTGGTCGCTGCCGAGCGGCCTCGTCGGCAACGTCGGCGCCGTGCGCTTCGCCGACTTCGACGGAGACGGCACGACCGATCTCTACCTCGCCGAGACCGCCTGCGGCTCGACGGGCGCGCTCGGCGACGTCGGCCTCGGCTACTCCTTCGCCGGCGGGCTCGCCGCGCCCTCCATGCTCTTCTCGCTCGAGCGCGGGCGGCGCGACTACATCTGCGGCGCCAACGACGCCGTCGTCGACATCGATGGCGACGGTCGCCTCGAGGTCGTCGCGCAGGGCCTCCATCACTTCTACGTGTACTCGAGCGTCGACGGCGCCCTCGAGGCGACGAGCGAGGCGGTCGGCTCGATCCCGTACGGCAGCGCGATGACGCGGCTCGCCGACGTCGACGGCGACGGCCGAATGGAGATCGTCGCGTGGACGAACAACGACTACGCGCCGCCGCTCAACTCGCGGCGGGTGTTCCTGATGGACTGGGACGAGGCGAGCGGCACGCTCGTCAAGCGCTGGGAGCGGAGCGTCACCGATCTCCGCGACGACCGGCACGCGTACGCGACCGGCGGGCTCGAGGACTTCGGGAGCGACGGGCGCTGGGAGATCGTCACGAGCTTCTTCACGGCGGCGACGGGCGCGTGGAGCACGGTCGTGCTCGACGCGCGCACCGGTGAGGAGCTCGGCGCGGTGGCGGGCGGCCCCTTCCGCGGCCTCGCGGATCTCGACGCCGACGGCTCGAGCGAGGTGCTCACCGGCGGCGCCGGCGTGGGGCTCTCGGCGTACCGCGTGACCGGCGCGGGCCTCGAGCGGCTCTTCACCGCGGCCGACGTCGAGCCGGTCTTCGTGCGTGACACCGCCCACCACACCGCCTCTGCGCGCTCGCGCGCGCTCGCGCTCGATCTCGATCGCGACGGCACGAGCGAGCTCGTCGCGCTGCACTTCGGCGGCGGGCGCGCCGACGCGCTCGTCGCCCTCGCCGGCGACGCGGATCCTCCGCGCGAGCAGGCGCGCCTGGCGCTCGGGCCCGACGTCGCGCTCTCCACCTTCGAGCCCTTCTCGAGCGTGACGCGCCCGTACGCGCAGCTGCTCGTCGCGCGCTCCGACGGCTACCTCTGGGTGCTCGACGACGCGCTGCGCGCGACGAGATCCCGCAGCGCGGCCTCCGCATCGGCGGCTTCTACAGCGGCGCGAGCGGGCTCGGGCTCGTGCCGGTCGCCGCCGATCTCGACGGCGACGGCGCCGCCGAGATCCTCGCGCGCGACAGCCGCGGCGTGCTCCAGCGCCTGTCGACCGCGGGGGCGAGCCTCGTCGAGCCGCCGCGCGTCGACTGGGAGATCCCCGGCGGGTCGATGCCCTCGATCGTCGACCTGACGGGCGACGGCGCGCGCGAGGTGGTGCTCGCGATCGGAGCGCATGAGATCCGCGCGGTGCGCGCGAGCGACGCGTCGACGGTGTGGAGCGCGGTCGTCGGCAGCGCGTCGCGCAGCGTCGCCTACGATCCGCTCGTCGGGGACCTCGACGGCGACGGAGTGCTCGACGTCGCCTACCAGGTCTCGAGCTCGTCGGGCGGGACCGTCATCGTCGACGCGCTGAGCGGCGCCGACGGCGCGACGCTCTGGCCCGCGCCTTTCGAGACGGTCGTGGCGGGCTCGGGCCTCGGCGCGATCGCGCTCGCCGATCGCGACGGCGACGGGCTGCTCGATCTCCTCACGACGCCGCGCAACCTCTTCTGGTGGCGCCGCGGCACCGACGGCGCGGACCTCGGCAGCGCCGGCGCGAGCTACCCGGGGCACGGCGTCTTCTTCGACGCCGACGGAGACGGAACCGACGAGCTCTTCGCGTCGGGCGCGGTCCAGGCCGCCGCCGCGTTCGAGACGGATCTGACGCCGCTCTGGTCCGACGCGGGCTCGCAGCATACGCGGGTCCACGGC
>JAEZBP010000862.1 GCA_023427125.1 Pseudomonadota bacterium
GCCCCGGCGTCGGTCCTGGTCTCGGTCTCGTCTCGGTCTCGTCTCGGTCTCGTCTCGGTCTGGCTCGGTCTGGCTCGGTCTCGCTCGGTCTCGCTCGGTCTCGGTTGCCGCGGTGGGAAGGGGTTGGCCGCTGGCGCGTAGGGGTCGACGTGATCGATGACACGAGCGGGCTGCGCGCCTCCACGCTCCGTCCGTGGGCGACCGCGGTCTCGCGGCTCGGGGACTCGCTCGCGCGAGGCGAGGGGCCGGTGCTCGACGCGCGCGACGTACTGCTGCTGCTGCGACCCTTCCTCTGGCACGTGCACGAGCTGAGCTTCCAGGATCTCGCCGACGCCGCGGCCGCCGCGCTGCACGTGCTCAATGGCCGGCGGGAGGCGCTGCTCGAGCGAGAGGAGGTCAGAGACGACTTCCTCGCGCTCGGGCTCCTGCTCGCCGCGTTCCTGGAGGAGCAGAGCCTCGACGCGAGCGGCTGGACGAACCGGAACGAGCCCGTCGAGCGCGCCGCGATCGCGTCCGCGCGCCGCCTCGCCGCGCACCTCGGGGATGAGGCTGCGCTGCTCGGGCTCTCAGGCACGCTCGAGGTGCTCGGCGCCGCCAAGGGCGCTGCGCTAGCGTGCATCGGCGCGCTCGGCTCGCGCTGCGTCCCCCAGCTCGATCTCATCCACACGCTCGATCCGGAGGACCAGCGCCTCGTCCGCGGCGCGCTCGCCGACCACGCGGCCCACCCCGCGCTCGCCCCGTTCTTCCGCGACGCCGGCGCGTGAGGTTTCACTCTCGGGTCAAGCCGTCTATTCGCCGCGGCACTCGGCGTTGATCTCCGCGTCGGCCCCGATCTCGTCCATGAAGCGATCGGGGCCAGGCTGCTCGCAGATCGTGGAGCACGGCCCGTTGGCGGCTTCCGCGACGTTCACGTTGGTGCATTGGGAGGGCGCGACTCGTCCGAGCATGCACTCGAGGCACTCGACCGTGTCGCTCACTTCGCCGGTCGTCAGCGTCGCGGCGATCGCCTCGCACTTCGGCTCACAGAGCGCGCGGAACTGCTCGGCGCTCAGGTTCGGGAAGTCGCAGCTTCCTGAGGAGGGGGCCATTCCCGAGGTCGTCGAGCACTCGTACCAGCTGTCGCAGAAGAGGGCGCAGTCCGACGCCTCCGGAGCGGTCGAGCACGCCACCGCGAGAAGCGAAGCGATCGCGAGGAGCCGGCTGCGCGAGGCTCGCGCGACGTGTGCTGAGGTCGAAGCCATGTGTGCCGGCATGGTGCTGGGGTCAGATCAAGATCGGCACCGAGCCCGAGGGAACGACGATGATCACCTCGCGGGCGTCGAGCTCGGCGACGCCGTTGCCGAGGACGATGATCGTCGCGAGGAAGACCTGCGCGTGGCTGCGGGGCTCCTGGAAGTCGTTCAGGAAGCGGATGCGGAACGTGACCCGGCTTCCGGGCGTCACGTCGAAGAACTGCTGGTCGTCGCAGCGGCTCGCGTCCGGGCACGAATGCGCGACCGTGCCGTCGAAGACGGAAACCGGCGTGATCGCCTTGATGAAGAGGTTGGCGTCCACCGGTCCCACGCCGTCCGGTCGATCCTCGCCGTCGCGCACGATGGCGCTGATGTCCTGCGGCGTCTCCTCCGCCAGCGTGCGGATCGCGTCGACGATGCTCGAGTCGAGGCCGCTGCCGTCGCCGTTGATGTTGAACACCATCGGGGTGCCCGAGGCGTTGACGGTCCCGGTCTCGCGCGCCCACGTCTCGAACTGCCGCTGGGGCGTGGGGTTGGTGATCTCGGCGCCGCTCAGCACGCCGATGACCCGCGCGCCGATGCGCTGGAGCGACTCCAAGGTCTGCGCGTACGTGTGCGGCGGCGGCCCCATCGTGAAGTTGCTCGGGTTGTAGGTGCCGCCGCTCACGCCCTCGGTATGGGGGCCGTTCTTCGACGAGGTGTCGGTCAAGACGACCATGATCGGCAGCGCGCCCGGGCGGAAGCACGGGTAGCCGTAGCGCATGCCCACCTCGTCGGGCACCGAGGTGCAGGTCTGCTGCGGCACCCAGGGGAGGATTCCGTCGCCGGTCGCCGCCTGATAGAGCGCCTCGTTGCTCGACGCCCAGTTGGCGCCGCCCTGATCGGCGTCGAGCGCCATCACGTCGGTCAGCATCTGCGAGCGGTGGGTAGTGATGACCGAGTAGAGATGGAAGGGCATGTCGGCGTTGTCGCCTTCGCCGCAGACCTCCCCGATGAGCGGGATCGTCATGCAGGGGCCGCCGGCGCGCCCGCCGAAGCCCGCGAAGCCGCCGAAGCCGACGCCGATGTCGCTGATCGACGCCGCCATCTGGTCGACGATCGTCGAGAGGCCGCTCTTGAGCCGCGCGACCTCACCGCTCATCGAGCCGGTGCGATCCATCATGAAGAAGACGTCGGCCTTGCGGACCGTGGTGCCGAAGACGAGCTCGCGCTCGACGGCGTCGCCCATGTAGGGCAGCACGACGTAGTAGGCGTCGTCCGGGATGCCGTCGCTCGCGTCGTTCGGGTCGTGGCCGGTCGCGACCTCGGCCAGGTCGGTGAAGCCGTCGCCGTCGCTGTCGTCGTTGCTCGGATCGGTGAAGTAGCGGTCGCGCTCCTCGGCGTCGCTCAGACCGTCGCCGTCGCGATCGAGATCGAGGTAGTCGAAGTAGCCGTCGCCGTCCTGGTCGCGCGCGCTGCAGCCATCGTCCGAGCCGTGCTCGTCGGCGTCGCTGAAGCCGTCGCCGTCGCTGTCGGTGTCCTGATAGTTGCCGGTGCCGTCGCCGTCGAAGTCGAACGAGGTCTCGAAGTCGTCGTAGATGCCGTCGCCGTCCGCATCCAACACCGAGTCGCAGTGGATGACGCGGGCGTCGGCGCTCGTCCCGCCGTCTCGGTTGTTTCCCCCGACCTCGCAGCCGGCGAGCGCGACGAGGACGGTGAGAGCGACGATCGAGTGACGAGCTTGCACGATGGGGCCTCCGCGATGAGCGGCGGCCAGCATATGTGCACGTTTGGTACTGCCTCGTGAGGCAGCTCACGCGCCGGTGGCGACGAGACCGCGGAGCGCGTCGAGCGGGCCGAGCGGCAGCGTCCAGCGCCCGCGGCGGGTGGGTCGCTCGAGCGCCTCGTGGAGCGCGGCGAGGAAGCGCGCGCGGGGCCACTTCTCGGCGCCGAAGCGCGCGAGGTGCGCGGTGTGGACCTGGCAGTCGATCAGCGAGAAGCCCCACGCCCGCAGGTTCCCCATCAGCGTGACGAACGCGATCTTCGAGGCGTCCGGGCGGTGCGCGAACATCGACTCGCCGAAGAACACCCCGCCGAGCGAGACGCCGTACACGCCGCCGACCAGCGCGCCCTTCGCGTCCCATGCCTCCACGCTGTGCGCGAAGCCGCGCTCGTGAAGCACCTCGAAGCCCTCGACGAGCCCCTCGGTGATCCAGGTGCCGGACTGCCCGGGCCGCGGCTGATCGGCGCACGCGCGGATCACCTCGCCGAACGCGACATCCGCGGTGATGCGGTAGGGCTCGCGTCGCATCGCCTTCTGCAGCGAGCGCGGCGCGTGCGCGGCCTCGAGGGAGAGCACGAAGCGGGGATCGGGCGAGAACCAGAGCAGCGGAAAGCCCTCCGTCGGCCAAGGGAAGATCCCCTGGCTGTACGCGAGGATCAGCCGCTCGGGCGCGAAGTCCCCGCCGATCGCGACGACCCCCTCGGGCGAGGCGCCCTCGGGCGGCGGGAAGATGAGCTCGTCGGTGAGGAGATAGACGGGCAGGGCAGGCTCGCTCGTGCTCAGCTCACCTTCGCGAACACCAGCGCCTCGCCGTCCTCGCTCACGTCGAAGCGGACGCGGCCGCCCGCCTTGAGCTCGCCGAAGAGGATGGCCTCGGCCAGCGGCTTCTTCATGTGGGTCTCGACCGTGCGCGCCATCGGGCGGGCGCCGAACTGCGGATCGTAGCCCTTGTCGGCGAGCCACGCGCGCGCCTCGTCGGTCAGCTCGATGACCACCTTGCGCTCCTCGAGCTGCTCGCCGAGGAGGCGCACCTCCTTGTCGACGACCTTGAGGATCACCTCGTCGCTCAGGCCGCTGAAGAGGACCCACGCGTCGATGCGGTTGCGGAACTCCGGCGAGAACGTGCGCTCGATCGCGGCCTTGGCCTTCGACGAGTCGACGGCCGCGCCGCTCGTGCCGAAGCCCACCGTGCGCGTCGCCATGTCTCGCGCGCCGGCGTTGGTCGTCATGATGAGCACGACGTTGCGGAAGTCGCTCTTGCGGCCGTTGTTGTCGGTGAGGCTCGCGCTGTCCATCACCTGCAGGAGCACGTTGAAGAGGTCGGGGTGCGCCTTCTCGATCTCGTCGAGCAAGAGAACGCAGTAGGGGTGCTTGCGGATCGCGTCGGTCAGCAGGCCGCCCTGATCGAAGCCGACGTACCCCGGCGGCGCGCCGATCAAGCGCGAGACGGTGTGGCGCTCCTGGTACTCGCTCATGTCGAAGCGGACCATCTCGACGCCGAGGACCTTCGCGAGCTGCCGCGCGAGCTCGGTCTTGCCGACGCCGGTCGGCCCGCTGAAGAGGAAGTTGCCGATCGGCTTGTCGCCGGTCCGCAGGCCCGCGCGCGCCAGCTTGATCGAGCTCGCGATCTTCTCGATCGCCTCGTCCTGCCCGAAGATGGACGAGCGCAGCTCGGACTCGAGGTCCTTCAGCCGATCCTGCTCGGTCGCGCTGACGGTCTTCTCCGGGATGCGCGCCATCTTGCTGACGACCCGCTCGACGTCGCGCACCGTGACCTTACCGGTCGGCTTCGCGAGCATGCGGTCCTGCGCGCCGGCCTCGTCGATCACGTCGATCGCCTTGTCGGGCAGGAAGCGCTCGGTGATGTGCTTGGAGGCGAGCTTGGCCGACGCCTCGATCGCCTCGGGATCGTACGTGACGCCGTGGTGCTCCTCGTAGCGGCTCTGCAGGCCGCGGAGGATCGCGATCGTGTCCTCGACGGAGGGCTCGCCGATGTCGATCTTCTGGAAGCGCCGGGCGAGCGCGCGGTCGCGATCGAACGCGCCCTTGAACTCCTCGAACGTCGTCGAGCCGATGCAGCGGATCTTGCCGCTCGCGAGCGCCGGCTTGAGGATGTTCGAGGCGTCCATCGAGCTGCCGGTGGTCGCGCCGGCGCCGACGATGGTGTGGATCTCGTCGATGAAGAGGATCGCGCCGTCGATCTCGCCGAGCCGGCGGATGACGCCCTTGAGGCGCTCCTCGAACTGCCCGCGGTACTTCGTGCCCGCGAGGAGGGCGCCCATGTCGAGCGAGTAGATCTTCGCCTCGGCCAGCACCTTCGGGACGCTGCCCTCGTGCACGTGGAGCGCGAGGCCCTCGGCGATCGCCGTCTTGCCCACCCCGGGCTCGCCGACGAACACGGGGTTGTTCTTGCGGCGGCGGCAGAGGATCTGGATCGTCCGCTCGAGCTCCTTCTCGCGGCCGATCAGCGGATCGATGTGGCCGTCGGCCGCCTCCTTCATCAGGTCGACGCAGTACGCCTCGAGCGGATCGACCCGCCGCGCGTCGCCCTCCTCGTCCTCCTCGTCGCCGGCCGGACCGAAGTCCTCGCCGTCCGGCTCGCTGCTGCCGTCGGGCTTGATCCCGTGGCTGACGTAGCGCTTCAGATCGAACTGCTGCACGCCCTCCTGATCGAGCAGGAAGACCGCGTGCGACTCGCGCTCGTAGAAGAGCTGCACGAGCACGTTCGCGCCGTCGATCACCTTCATCTCGGAGGAGATCGCGTGGATCGCGGCGCGCTGCAGCACGCGCTCGACCGCCAGCGTCTGGTGCGGCTCGGCCTCCACGTCCTCCGGCAGCTTCTGCACGCTCTCATCGAAGAAGGCGTAGAGCTTCTTGCGGAGCCGGGGGCGGTTCGCCTGGCACGACTCGAGGGCCTTCGACGCCTTGGGGTCGTCCAAGAGGGCCAGGAGGAGGTGCTCCAGCGTGACGTACTCGTGGCGCATCCGCGCGGCCTCGTCGTAGGCCTTGCGCAGCGTCGCCTGGAGCTCTCGCGCGATCATCGGAGACGACATCAGTCCTCGTCCTCTTCTTCGGGCTCCATCGAGAGCCGCAGGGGGTACTCACGCTCGCGCGCGAGCTGCTCGACGGTGCGCATCTTGGTCTCGGCCACCTCGAGCGTGAAGACTCCGGCTACACCCAGACCGTTGTAGTGCACGTGCAGCATGATGCGCACGGCGTCGCCCTCCGAATGATGGAAGACGGTGCGCAGCACCTCGACCACGAACTCGCGGGTCGTGTAGTCGTCGTTGTGCATGAGCACACGGAACATCCGCGGTCGCTTGACCCGCGTCTCCTTCCGCGTCTCGGTGATGACGCCTTCGTCGCTCTCCCACTTCTCTCCCATGATCTCGGTCCTGCCGGCGCCGCTCTTGCTCTCGGGTCGCTAATTGTAAGGACGTCGCGCCGGAAGTGCATGCGCTAGGTGGGCGCCGTTTGCAATGGTGCCGATCCGACCTCGAACGCAGGGTCGACCGGAGCGGCGATCGCCCGGTCTCGCGCGCGCCGGACGGCGGCCTCGAGATCGTGGACACCGAGCCCGCCGAAGCGGGGCTCGAGGATCACGGGCTCGCCGTCCGCGATCGAGACCCTCACCACGACGCGCTCCTCGTCGACCTCGATCTGCCGGACGTCCGCCCACCGCACGCGGCGCTCGACGCGGCCCTCGAGGAGGTGGAGCGCCTCGGGGCGGAGGTCGAGCCGATGACGCTCGGCGTCTCGAATGCGCCGCCGGGCGCGGAGCCCCATGGCGAGCCACGCCGCCGACGCGAGGAGCGCGGCGCCGGAGCACACCCAGAGCTTGGGATCCTGGGCGACGAGCGCGAGCCAGACGGCGCCTCCGAGCACCACCACCGCCGCGGTGAGGCGCAGCGCCGCGTCGGCGCGCTCGCTGCTGCGATCGAGCGGGAGCGTGCGAAAGGGCTCGATGTCCCGGCTCGGCTCCGCCATCAGAACGCGACCACCCGGAAGTAGTAGGTCGCGTTCGTGTCGTTCTTCACCGCCACCGTGGTGTCGGTCACCTCCACGACGCGCGCCAGGTCGCCGGCGGCCAGCGCGGGATCGGTCGCCTCGGGATCGAACGCGAGGTAGACGAGGACGACGCGCGGCTCGAAGCCGAGCGTGTGCTCGAGCTCCACCGTGAGCCGCGAGCCGACCTCGAGCCAGGGCGCGTCCTGCCCCGCCCAGGGCACGCTCTCCCACACTCCGTCCGGGCTCACGCTGGCGTGCGCGAGCTCCGGGGAGTCGGCCGTGTACACGGCGGTCTCGCCGGTCGGCAGCGCGCAGGCGGCGAGCGGGGTGAGGATGAGAGCGAGCGGTACGAGCTTCTTCACGCGGCCTCTTCGTAATGCGCGCGCAGGGCTTCGACCAGACCTCGCGCCGTGTAATCGGTGGCGGTGACGTGCACCGGCCAGCCTCTCGCGCGCGCGGCGTCGGCGGTGACCGGGCCGATGCACGCGACGACGAAGTTTCTGACCGCGTCCTCGTGCTCGCCGAGCGCGCCGGCGAGCTCGCGGACGGTCGAGGGCGACGTGAAGGTGAGCACGTCGACGGCCTTGCCGTGCACGAGCTCGCGCAGCGCGAACGCCTCGTCCTCGGCCGGGCCGAGCGTGCGGTAGGCCGGCACCACGTCGACCTCTGCGCCTCGCTCTCGGAGCATCGCGGGCAGCGCCTCGCGCGCCACCTCCGCGCGCGGGATGAGCA
>JAEZBP010001028.1 GCA_023427125.1 Pseudomonadota bacterium
GCGCTGCGGGGCCGCTGCGGCTCGCCGCTGACCGTCCGGCCGAAGCGCGCGGCGGGCGGCGGCGCGTGCGCGGGGGCGACCGGCTCGAGCTGGATCGTGTAGGGCCCGACGCGGAGCGGGATCCCGCCCTGCGCCTCGATGGTGCCGGCGCGCACCAGGGTGTCGCCGATCATCGTGCCGTTCGCCGACGCGTCGGTGAGGAGATAGCCGTTCGCGGTGCGCTCGACCGTGAGGTGGCGGCGCGACACGTCGGGCGAGGGGAGGACGACGTGGCACGAGGGATCGCGGCCGATGCGGATCGGCCCGGCCTCGCGGACGGAGAGGCTCTCCATCGTTCCGTCGGCCAGCTCGATCGTCATCTTCAGCGACAACATCGACCTCTACTGCGCGTCACCACCGGCCGGAGGGGTCACGCCGCGGCCGCCGGGCGCGCCGTAGCCCGGCGGCGTGCGCTCGATCAGCTCGTACGCGTGGATGTACCCGCTGAAGCGGTTGAAGGCCTCGAGCGCCTCCGAGATGTAGTCGCGCTGCTGGCGCGCGACCGGCTCGACGATGGTCGGCACGATGAAGAGCAGGCTCTGCGTGGCCTCTCCGCGGCGCGAGTTCGTGCCGAAGAGGACGCCGATGATGGGGATCTGGCTGAGGCCGGGGAGGCCGCCCTGCGCCTCCTGCTCGGCGCGCGACTCGATGCCGCTCATCACGAGGGCCTGGCCGGGCTCCATGTTGGCCACCGACTCGAGCTGCGTGCGGCGCCGCCCCGGCGGCCCGCCCGGCGAGCTCGGCTCGGTGAGCTCCGAGAGATCGGCCTCGATCGAGATCTCGACGCGCCCGCTCTGCGCGTCGTAGCGCGGCGTCATGCGCAGCGTGCTGCCGTGCTCGATGCGCACGAGCTGCGCGCCGAAGCCGGTCGTGGTGACGATGTTGACCTCGCCTCCGCTCGCGAACTCCGCCGGCGTGCCGTTGGCGGTCACCAGCATCGCCTGCCGCCGGAGCCGCGCCCAGCCGCTCGCCTCGGCGAGATCGATGCGGGGCAGGACCTGGTTCACGAGCTGGAGCGTGCCCTGGGTGAGCTCCGGCATGCCGGAGGCCGTGCCGACCAGATCGAGGGTGAAGAGCCCGCGGCCGACGTTCCCGCCGCCGATCGAGCCCGGGAAGCCGAGGCCGATCTGGTGCGAGTAGCTCTCGTTGAGCTCGACGAAGTAGAGGTCGATGCGGATGGTCTGGCGCTCGTCGACCGAGCCGGGGCGGGTGTCCTGCGCGCCCGCCGCGCGCACCCGGATGCGATAGCGGACCTGCCGGCCGTTGCCGTAGATGAGCAGGAGCGAGGTGTTGCCGGGCCGGAGCGCCGCGAGGATGAACTCGGTCTCCGTCACGCGGACGTCGACGATGCCGGCGACGCCCTCGGAGAAGCGCTCGACCCCGACCGCGCTGAGCGTCGACTGCTCGCCGACCTCGAGGTCGAGCTCGCGCTCGTCGTTCTGCGCGGCCGCGGGGCTGGCGAGCGCGAGGAGAGACAACAGCGCGGCGAAGAGACGGGTGCGGATGTCACTCATGCTGGGCCTCATTCGACACGGGTCGGCACCCTCGGCGCCTCGGGTTGCTGCGGCTGGCGGCGCTGGATCTGCGCGCGGCGGGTGGGCTCGATGATGTCGGCCGTCGTCGTGTCGGGCGCGTTCTCGATGACGGCGATGTCCTCGGGGTTGCGCAGGGCGAGCGTGAGCCGGCCCTGCTCCTGCGCGAGGGCGAGGACCGACGCCTGCTCGAGCGTCACGCTGAGCGTCACCTGGTTGACCGAGCCCTGGTGGGTCGAGCGCCGCTCGCCCGGCCGCACCGGCGCGCCGGTGTCGCGCCCGGACGCCAGGACGAGCAGGTTCTGGAGGAGCGGGATCGTGATGTGGTCGCGGGTGTCGCGCTCGGCGGTCAGGAGCGCGTCCACGCGATCGCCGGCGCGGAGGAGCCCGCCGAACGAGGCGGACACGTCGGCGCGGATCGTGATCGCGCGCATCCCGCTGCGGACCAGCCCGGAGAGATCGCGGCGCTGCTCGGTGGTCGTCGCGAGGTCGGTCCAGAGCAGCGACTCACCGCCGCGCACCCCGCTCGTGACGCGGACGCCGATGATGCGCTCGAGGTCGGAGGTCGGGATGTGCCGGTCCTCGAGGTAGGCCTGCGGCAGCGGCCGGTATCCCAGCATGTCGCGGCTGATCGCCGCGCCGAGGGGGATGTCGCGCGTCGCCGTCAGGACCTGCGTCGGGGGGCCGCCGGACGCTTCTTGCTCGAACCGCTGCATGTAGAGCAGCAGCATGACCAAGCCGGCTACGCCGCAGATGGCGGCGGCGATGATCGCCTTCCGTGTCACCGGCGGCGATGATAGCCACGGTCGCGCTCGAAATTCGAGGGTTTTCCCTCCGGCCCCGGCCCGCGCCGCGCAAGCGACGCCGGGGTAGGAGAGGGTAGGAGTCGGTAGCCAGCGCGGCCGCTACTCGATCGTCACGCGGCCGACGATGTTCTCGCGGCGCGCGTCGTCGCGCACGCGCTCGTCGTTGGCGAAGAGGAGCGAGTAGGCGGCCCGGTCGCTCGAGTCGTCGCGCAGGCCCACGCGGAGCTCGTGCTCGCCGGGCGGGAGCTCGGCGGGCAGGTCGGCCACGAGCTCGAAGGGCGCGATCGGGCCGGGCAGCCAGCCGCGGGTGTCGGGGCCGAGCGCACGAGGGACCAGCGTCACGGCGCCCGCGTCGCTCCTCAGCACGACGCGGAAGCGGCGGGTCGAGCGGGGCGGCGCGAAGCCGAGGTTCTCGAGCTCGAGCCCGACGCGGAGCGCGCCGCCGGGGCGCGCGCTCGCCGGGGTGCTCACCGCGCGCACGACGACGCGGTAGCCGAGCCGCGCTCGGATCTCCTCGAGGCAGCCCTCGTCGCGCCAGCGATCGATCACCGCGGCCGAGTAGCCCTCGTGCAGGTAGTCGAAGCGGAGCCGCTCGAGCTCGCCGAGCGCGTTCTCGCACGCGGTGTAGGTCGGGTCGTCGTTGCACGTCTCGCCGCCGATCGGCACGACGCGGGTCGCGCCCGCGATGTAGGTCTTCCACTCGTCGGGGGTGCGGGGCGACTCGTAGGTGCCGTAGTCGGTGGAGGACGCGAGGAAGCAGTCGTTGTGGAAGCCGACGCGCGCGAGCTCCTCGGCGTCGAACGGGAGCTCGTCGCGGAAGCGCGGGCGGCGGACGAGGACGGCGAGCTCGGCGGGGACCGCGTCGAGGAGGGCGCGCAGCACGCGGCGGCGGTTCTCCTGGCTGTCCCAGAGCGACGTGCCGGCGGGAGCGTGCTCGGAGTTCCACTCGCCCCACATGCCGAAGAAGCCGGCCTCGACGAAGGCGATCACGTCCGCGTGCTCGGTGAAGATCGGCGCGAGCTGCGCCACGTGGCCCTCGACGAGCTCGACGCTCTCGGCGTCGGCGCGGCCGCAGCGGTTGAGGTCGCCGTCGTCGGCGTAGACGAAGCGGACGATGGCGCGCCGGCCCGCGTCGCGATGGCCGCCGAGCCGAGCGCGGGCGGCGTCGAGCACGGAGGCGGGCAGGGTCGCCGCGTCGCAGTGCTCGCCGAGCTGCACCTTCACGAGGACGAGCGAGGCGTCGTCGTTCCAGTCCCACCAGTAGAGGCCGCGATCGGGGTTCCGCACGTCGCCGCTCGCCTCGGCGAAGTCCGTCGAGCGGACGAGCGGCGGCTCGTCTCCGGCGTCGGCGATCGCCGCGTCCGCGGTGCTCGCGTCGCGCGCCACGCCCGCGTCGGCTCCCGCGTCCATACCCGCGTCCACCGAGGGCCCGCCATCGCCCGCACACCTGCCGCCCTCGCATGGCGCGGGCCCGGAGCAGGCCGCACCGAGGATCACGACGAGCGACGCGAGGGCACGCGAAGGCTGGCGCATGCCCGTCACGTTAGCGCAGATCCTCCGTGCTCATCCGCGCAGCGACTTCGCTCGCGACGAGTCGCCGGTTGGAACGGAGCGGTCCGGCTGACTGGACACCGCGGATGGGAAGCGCCCGCGGGTCGGCGCCGCGTAGCTCGGCCCGCGCGCTCGCGAAGCGCGCGCAAAGCCAACTCAGACGAGCACGTAGGCGACCAGGCCGACCGCGGAGAGGGCGGTCAGCGTGGCGACGAGCCAGAGCATGCGCTGGGTGGGCGGCGCGAAGTCCGGGTTGATGCGGCGTGACCACCGCCGCGACTTGATGATGCCGATGACGGCGAGCACCCCGCCGAAGAGGATCAGCGCGGCGCCCACGAGCTGCGAGCGCAGCGCAGACGGAAAGGTCGCGCTGAGCTCGGGGTGGTCGGCCATCGCGACGTTGACGAGGATCCCGAGCTTCGCGAGGGCGACGCCGAACGCCATGAACGCGACGGCGGTTCGAACCCACGCGAGCAGCGTGCGCTCGTTGGCGAGGTGGTCACGCACCCAGCCGGCCGGAGGAGCGTTCTCGTGAGCCATGCCGAAGTCTAGATCGCGAGGCGCGACGGGGCCTCGCCGACCCAAGAGGCGCGGGTGCGAGCGGGGGGAGGGAAGCGCGCACCGGCGTCGCGGAAGCGGCCCACGTGCTCGCCGTGCTCCGCCTCGAGCTGCCGCAGCGCCGCCGCGGCGTCGGCGTGCAGGGTGTCGG
>JAEZBP010001093.1 GCA_023427125.1 Pseudomonadota bacterium
TGCTCGAGCCGGGCGCGACGCGGGCACACGCCGGCGAGCTCGCGGTGCGACGCGCCGTGCTGGCGCGCTACGCGCGGCGCCACCACATCGAGGTGACGGACGACCACATCGATCGAGCCGTCTCGCGCCTCGCGGCGGAGAACGGGCGCTCGATCGACGAGGTCTACGCGGCCGTGGCCGAGGAGGGCCTCGATCGCGACGCGTACCGCGCGGAGCTCGCGGCGCAGCTCCTCGAAGAGCGCGTGCTCCAGCTCCTGGCGCGCCCGCCGGCCGAGGCGGAGGTAACTGCGGAGATCGAGCGGCTCCGCGGCGAGGCGCCCGCGCTCTCGGAGGATGAGCTGCGGGACGACGCCCAGCAGGCGATCCTGCGGCGCGGGGCGGAGAGCGCGCTCTCGGAGCTGATCCGCAGGATGCGCGAGGCGCGCCCGCGCGCGACGCCCGACGGCTGCGTCGACGACGCGTGAGGCCCGGCGCGCTTGTCGAGAGGCCGCAGCGGCCGTAGAGCGCGGGTATGTCCTCCTGGAACGAAGTGTTGAAGCTCGCGAAGCAAGGCAACCATCCGCCGCCGCGCACGGTGCGAAAGTCCGACGCGGAGTGGCGTGAGGCGCTCACCCCCGAGCAGTTCCACGTCACCCGCGAGCACGGGACCGAGCGGGCGTTCAGCTCGGAGATGTGCGCGGTCTTCGAGCCGGGCCGCTACCAGTGCACGTGCTGCGGCACGCTGCTCTTCGACGCGTCGTCGAAGTTCGAGTCGGGCACCGGCTGGCCCTCGTTCACCGCGCCGATCACCCCCGAGGTGATCGCGTACCACGTGGACGAGAGCTACGGGATGGTGCGGGTCGAGACGCTCTGCAACGTGTGCGAGGCGCACCTCGGCCACGTCTTCCCCGACGGGCCCCCGCCGACCGGCCTGCGCTACTGCATGAACGCGCTCGCCCTCCACAAGATCGCGGAGTAGGAGCCCGAGAGACGTGACGATGCGGCGCGCAGGCTGAGTGCTCTACCTGCACGCGTGGGCCTCGTGCGCGAGCGACGCGAGCGCGGTCGATCGCGATCGCTGCGCGTTCGCGCCGTAGCAGCCGCTCGCGACCGCCGCGCGAGCGCGCGCAAGCCCGTGCCGAAGCGGCCGCCGCCGTGGTATGGGAGAGCCGCCGCGCGTTCTGAGCGGCCATTCATCGACTCGACGGAGACCGAGATGGACCTGTCCTTCACCCCCGCCCAAGAAGCGTTCCGCGAGGAAGTGCGGCGCTGGATCGCGGAGGCGCTGCCGCCTCACCTAGCGGCGAAGGCCGCGATCGACGGCAGCTTCTCCATGGACGAGATCATGGAGTGGCACCGCATCCTCTACGCCAAGGGATGGGTCGCGCCGCACTGGCCCGAGGCGGTGGGCGGGCCCGGCTGGGACGCCGCCACGCGCTTCATCTTCAGCGAGGAGCTCGAGCGCGCCGGCACGCCGCAGCTCAGCCCCTTCGGCCTGAGCATGGTCGGCCCGCTGATCATCCAGTTCGGCACCGACGCGCAGAAGCAGCGCTTCCTCCCGAAGATCCTGAGCGGCGAGGAGGTCTGGTGCCAGGGCTACTCCGAGCCCAACGCGGGCAGCGATCTCGCGTCGCTCCGCACCGAGGCGCGCGACGAGGGCGATCACTTCGTGGTGAACGGGCAGAAGACCTGGACCACCTACGCTCAATACGCCGACTGGATCTTCTGCCTCGTCCGCACCGACGCGTCGGGCAAGAAACAGCAGGGCATCAGCTTCCTGCTCATCGACATGAAGACGCCCGGCGTCGAAGCGAAGCCGATGCTGACGAGCGGTCACACGCCGGCGTTCTGCGACACCTTCTTCGACAACGTGAAGGTGCCGAAGGAGAACGTGGTCGGCCGCATCCACGAGGGCTGGACGATGGCCAAGGCGCTCCTCGGCCACGAGCGCACGCTGATCGCAGCGGTCGGCCAGTCCTCGCGCGCGATCCACCGCCTGAAGAGGATCGCTCAGGAGAACGAGAAGGGCGGCCGTCCGCTGCTCGAGGACCAGGCGTTCCGCGCGAAGATCGCCCACCTCGAGATCGACCTCGAGATGCTGAAGATGGCGAACTTCCGCGCGCTCGCGGGCGCGCAGCTCGGGCACGCGCCGGGCCCGGAGAGCTCGATCCTCAAGCTGCGCGGCTCGGAGATCTTCCAGCGGGCGATGGAGCTCGCGATGGAGGCGATGGGGCAGAGCGCGCTGAGCTGGTTCAACGAGGAGGGCGTCGTGCCTCCGCAGGAGCAGTGGGTCGCGTCCGCGTTCAATTACACGAGAGCAACGACGATCTACGGCGGCTCGAACGAGATCCAGAAGAACATCATCGCCAAGATGATCCTCGGGCTGCCCGAGATCGGCAAGGCCTGAAGGGAGACGCGCGTCATGGACTTCACCCTCACCGACGATCAGAAGATGATCCAGGAGACGGCGTCCTCCTTCGTGAAGAAGGACTCGCCGGTCGAGCGCATGCGCAAGCTGCGCGACGAGCCGCTCGGCTGGGATCGCGCCGTGTGGAAGCAGATGGGCGAGCTCGGCTGGCTCGGGCTCGCGCTGCCCGAGGCGGCGGGGGGCTTCGGCGGCACGATGATCGACGCCTCGCTCCTGCTCGAGCAATTCGGGACGACGCTGGTGCCCGAGCCCTACGTGGCCTCGGTGGTGCTCGGCGGGATGGCGGTGCGCCACGCGGGCAGCGACTCGCAGGTGCGCGAGCTCTGCGGCCCGATGATCGAGGGCGAGACGAGCCTCGCCCTCGCGTGGGCGGAGCGGCAGGGGCGCTACGACGCGTTCGACGTCAGCACCGAGGCTGAGAAGCGCGGAGACGCCTACGTCCTGCGCGGCCAGAAAGTGTGGGCGCTGAACGGGCACGCGGCCGATCACCTGATCGTGAGCGCGCGGACGAGCGGCGAGCGGAGGGATCGTGAGGGCGTCTCGCTCTTCGTCGTGCAGAAGGGCGCCAAGGGCCTCGGCGTCGAGAGCCTGCGCACGATGGACGGCGGCCGCGCCGCGCGGATCACGCTCGAGGGCGTGGAGGCGCAGCTCCTCGGCGAGCCGGGCGCCGGCGCCGACGCGCTCGAGCTGGCGCTCGACAAGGCGGCGGCGGCCTCGTGCGCGGAGGGCCTGGGCGTCGTGACGCGCGCCCTCTGGATGACCGTCGAGTACCTGAAGACGCGCAAGCAGTTCGGCGTGCCGATCGGCGTCTTCCAGGCGCTCCAGCACCGGGCGGTCGACATGTTCGTGCAGGTCGAGCTGATGAAGGGCGCCTCGATCCTCGCGAACGCGCAGGCCGATCACGCCGACGCCGACGTGCGCCGGCGGGCGGTGAGCGCGGCCAAGGCGCAGCTCACGAGCGGCGGCTTCTTCGTGGTCGCCCAGGGCACGCAGCTGCACGGCGGCGTCGGCGTCCCCGACGAGCACGACATCAGCCTCTACTTCAAGCGCCTGCGCGTCCTCGCCGCGCTCTACGGCGACGAGCAGCACCACGTCGAGCGCTTCATGTCGCTGCCTTCGTTCTCGACATGATCAGCTCGGCTCCGCTGCGCGCCCTGCTCATCGCCTCGACTGTGCTCGCGGTCGGCTGCGTCGGGGGTGAGTACAGCGTGGAGGTGCGGCTCCCCGCCGGCGACATCACGGAGCGAACGCGGGCGATCGAGCTCGCGCTCTTGCCGGGAGGGTGCGCGGGGCAGTCGATCGGGGCTCCGCCCCAGGGCGCAGCGCAGCGGGTGTCGCTCCGTCGAGACGGCGCGCGCGGCTCGTTCACACCGGCGAGCGCGGGGACGTACGGCGTGTACGCCCTCGCGCGGGACTCCGCGTGCGGCCCGGTGGCGGCGGGGTGCAAGGACGACGTGCAGCTGGTGCCGGGGGGCAGCGGACACATCGTCGTCTCCCTCGAGGCGGTGAGCGGCGCCGCCTGCGGCGCCTGCGCCGACGGCGTCTGCAGCCAGGGCGAGTTGGACGCAGGCCCCGACGCGGGCGGTCGCGATGGCGGCGCCGACGGTGGCGCTCGGGACGGTGGGTCTGGCAACGGCGGACCGGCCGACGGTGGCCCGGCCGACGGCGGACCGGCCGACGGCGGACCGGTCGACGGTGGGAGCGACGCGGGACCTCCCGGTCCTTGCCCAACGGTGCGCGACCCGATCTTCTGCGACGACTTCGAGTCGCTGACGGCGGCGAGCCCCGGGCCCTGGTCCGGCTGGAGACTGCGCCCCAT
>JAEZBP010001196.1 GCA_023427125.1 Pseudomonadota bacterium
AGCGGGCACCGAGCGGGCCGAGGCGCAGGCGCCCCGCGCGCGCGCCGCCCGCGGACGGACCTTCCCGGGCCTCGATCCGCGCCGCCATCGCGCGGAGGACGGCGTGACCGTCACCGATCTCAGCGACGGCAGCACCGCGGTCCTCTCGATCCACCCGGGCCTCCAGGCCCACCTCGCGGCGCTCTACGCGCGCTACGAGGTCCCCTCCGGCGCGCTCGTCGCGATCGATCCCTCGAGCGGGCGAGTGCTCGCGTACGTGTCCCACTCGCTCGATCCGTCGGCCGGCGACCTCGTGCTCGATCCGGCGCCGCCGGCCGCCTCGGTCTTCAAGATCGTCACCGGCGCCGCGCTCGTCGACGCTGGCGTCGATCCCGACGAGAGCGTCTGCTACCACGGCGGCTCGAGCCGCCTCGCGGAGCACAACCTCGAGGACGACCCCGCGCGCGATCGCACCTGCGCGACGCTGAGCGAAGCGATGGGCGGCTCGATCAACGGCGTCTTCGCGAAGCTCGCCGATCGCCACATCGCGGCTCCGACCCTCGAGCGCTACGCCTCGGCGTTCGGCTTCGGCCACGCGCTGCCCTTCGACGTGGTCACGCAGGTGAGCCCGGCCGAGGTCCCCGAGGAGCGCCTCGAGTACGCGCGCACCGCCGCCGGCTTCTGGCACATGCACATGTCGCCGCTCCACGCCGCGCTGATCGCCGCGACCGTCGCGAACGGCGGGCGCATGCCGCGCGCGACCCTGGTCGACGAGGTGATCGATCGGAGCGGCCACCGCTCCTACCGCGCCGCGCCGTCGATCTTCCGCAGCGTGATCCCCGCGAGCACCGCGCGCGCCGTCACGCGCATGATGGAGACGACGGTCACGACCGGGACCGCGCGCCGCCACTTCTTCGACGACCATCGCAACCCGTTCCTCCCGGGCATCGCCGTCGCGGGCAAGACCGGGTCGCTGACCGCGTCCAACCCCTACCGCGACTACAGCTGGTTCGTCGGCTTCGCGCCGGCGGACGCGCCGGAGATCGCGGTCGCCGCGCTGGTGGTCAACGAGCCGCGCTGGCGCATCAAGGGCGCCTACGCCGCGCGCGAGGCGCTGCGCTACTGGCTCGTCACCCGCCCTGCGCAGGAGGCCCGCGCCGCGCGCGAGGCGGAGACCGCTGCGGCGAGCGCCTCGGCACCCACCGAGTGAGCACCGTCTACAGCAGCGCTTGGCGGGCGACCTCGACGTCGACGAGGCCCTCCTTGACCAGCTCGCGCAGGTGCATCTCGAAGGTCTGCATCCCGTAGGGGTGGCGGCCGCGCTCCATCACGTCCTTCAGCGGCGGGTTGCCGTCGGGCTTGCGGATCGTCTCGCGCGCGGTGGCGGTGACGACCAGCACCTCGGCCGCGAGGACCAGCCCGGGCTGGCCATCGGCGCGCGGGAGCAGGCGCTGCGCGACGACGGCCTTGAGGTTGTCGGCCAGGCGCTCGCGGACCTCTTGCGGATCGCGATCGCCCGAGAGCGCGAGCACGCGCCCGATGGTGCGCGCCACGTCGGGGGTGTGCAGCGTCGACATCAGCATGTGGCCGGTCTCCGCGGCCTTGAGCGCGATGTCCATCGTCTCCTCGTCGCGCACCTCGCCGACGAGGATCGCGTCGGGCGACTGGCGGAGCGCGGCGCGCAGCGCGATCGCGAAGTCCGCGCAGTCGATGCCCACCTCGCGCTGGGAGATGAGGCTCGTGCCGTCCTGGTGGATGAACTCGATCGGATCCTCGATCGTCACGACGTGCGCGCGGCGCACCTGGTTGAGGTGGCCGATCATCGCGGCGAGGGTGCTCGACTTGCCGTTGCCGGCGGCGCCGCAGATCAACACCATCCCGCGCTCGAGCTCGGCGAGCTTGCGGATGACCGAGGGGAGGCGGAGCTCGTCGAAGGTCGGGATCTTGAGCGGGATGGCGCGCAGCGCGAGGGCGATGGTGCCGCGCTGCCGGTACACGTTGACCCGGAAGCGCCCGACGCCCGGCACCGAGTAGGCGGTGTCGAACTGGTGCAGGTCGTCGATCGATCCGGTGAAGCGCGAGCTCGCGAGGACCAGGCGCGCCAGCTCCTTGGTCTGGTCCGGCTTGAGCTTCTCCCCCTGCAGATAATGCAGCGCGCCGCCCACGCGAAACGCGGGCGGCTGGCCGACCTTCAGCAGGATGTCGCTGGCCGCGTACTGCTGGCCCTTGCGGAGCAGCGCGTGCAGTGCCGACTCTTCCATCGCCCCGAAGATACCCCGACCGCCGAGACGAAGTACGACCGCAGTGCGACCGGACGCGAGCGGAGCGGATCCGTCAGGACTGCGGGCGGCGCACCAGGAGGGTGCTCATGCGCTCGGTGCGCTCGAACTCCTGGCGGAACGCCTGCGCCTGGCGCTGCGTCTCGAAGGGGCCCACGCGCACGCGGTACATCGTCCCGCGGCCGTCGACCTCCGCCCGCATCACGAACGCGCGGTGCCCCCGGCTCCGCAGCCCGGCCGCGAAGGCCTCGGCGCCCTCGGGGCTGTCGTACGAGATGATCTGCACGGTGTAGTCGCCGTCGCGGCCGGGAGCGACCGGCGGGGCGCTCGGCGCGGCGGGCAGCGCGGCGGCCATCAGCG
>JAEZBP010001203.1 GCA_023427125.1 Pseudomonadota bacterium
CCGGTGCACGCGCCAGGTGTCGAGCGCGCGCCGGAACGCGAGCGCGCTCGCGGGGCGCGCGGAGGGCTCGCGCGAGGTCGCCCAGGTCGCGAGCGCCGCGAGCTCCTCGGGGACGTCGTCCGGGTACGCCGGGGCCCGGCTGGCGAAGGCCGACACGAGGGCCGCCGACACGCTGTCGGCGGCGTGAGGCGGCTTGCCCGTGAGGATCTCGTGCAGCGTCGCGCCGAGGAGGTAGACGTCGGTGCGCACCGTGACCTGCGTCGGATCGCCGAAGACCAGCTCCGGCGCCATGTAGGCGGGGGTCCCCACGACGGCGGCCGGCGCACCGGCCTCGCGCTCTTGCGGGAGCGAGGCCACGCCCCAGTCGGCGAGGTACACGTCGCCGTCGGCGCCGATGAGCACGTTCTCCGGCTTGACGTCGCGGTGGATGACGCCACGGGCGTGCGCGTAGTGCAGCGCGTTGGCGACGTGGGCGAGCACATCGACGTGAAAGCCCGTGCGCTCACCCCGCGCCAGGCCGAGCCGATCCCACCACGTCGCATCCGGATCCTGGAGCAGCGCGCGCCACTCCACGCCCTCGATGTGCTTCATGACCAGGACGACGTCGCCCTCCTCGTCGCGCCCGATGGCGTGCACCGGGACGATGTTCGGGTGCTCGAGACGGCCCATCGTGCGGGCCTCCACGCGAAGCGCGGCGCTGCCAAGCTCCCGGTCGCGCGCGACCTTCACCGCGACCTCACGGCCGATGGAGCGCTGGCGCGCGAGCATCACGCGTCCGCGTCCGCCCTCGCCCAGCACCCGAACGAGCTCGAGGTCGGCGTCGCGGCTCGTGCTGCCCGCAGCGAGATCGCCGTCGAGCGCGATGCGCGGGAGCGAGTCGGCGGCCGCCGCCTCGTCCGATGGTCGGACCTCTGGGCCGCGGGGGAGCTGAATCGTGGCGTCCGACGGGACGCTCGGGTCCTTCTCCAGGAGCGTCGCGGCGGCCGGGGGGAGCGGCTCGATGGGCACGACCGGGAAGCATAGTGTCCCTCGCGGGGGACGCAGGGTGTTCCCACGCCTTCGTCGCTCGGGCCTGCGACTCGGTCGGCCCCTCGCACAACAGTTGTGCTACACACGTTCGCTCATGCGGGAACGGAACGCCGCGAGCTCCACGCTGACCCTCCAGCAAGGCGCGCGCGTGGTCCGCCTCCGCCACCACGTGCAGCTGGCCTGGGTCGACCAGAATGGCGAGCACACGCAGCTCGTCCGCGAGCCCGCCGTGCTCGGCAGCGCGGACGGCGCCCTCCTGCGCATCGTCGACCCCACCGTCTCGCGGCTGCACGCAGAGATCGCGTGGCGCGACTCCATGCCGTGGATACGCGATCTCGGGAGCCGCAACGGCACCGTCGTCGACGGCGTCCGGGTCGACGCGGCGCAGCTCGGTGCACGGACCACCCTCCGGCTCGGGGAGACGGTGGTCGACGCGCGCTTGGCCGACGAGGAGGAGCAGGTCCCCCTCTGGCCTGTCGAGTCGTTCGGTCCGCTGTGGGGCGCCACGCCGGCGATGCGCGAGGCCTTCGCGCGGCTCGCACGTATCGCGCGCTCGGACGCCACGGCGCTCATCCTCGGTGAGACGGGCACCGGCAAGGAGCTGGCGGCGCGCGCGATACACGACGCGAGCGCGCGCGCCAAGGGTCCGTTCATCACCGTCGACTGCACGTCGGTTCCGGACACGCTCTTCGAGTCGGAGCTCTTCGGACACGCGCGCGGCGCGTTCACGGGCGCGACCTCGGCGCGCGAAGGCGCGATCGAGGCGGCGGACGGCGGCACGCTCTTCCTCGACGAGGTGGGCGAGCTCCCGCTGTCGATGCAGCCCAAGCTCCTGCGCGCGCTCGAGCAGAAGATGGTGCGCCGCGTCGGCGAGTCGCAGCACCGGACCATCGACGTGCGCTTCATCGGCGCCACGCACCGCAACCTCGCCGAGCTCGTCGGGCAGGGCGCGTTCCGCGAAGACCTCTACTTCCGACTCGCGGTGCTGCCGGTGGAGCTCCCGCCGCTGCGCCAGCGGCGCGCGGACATCTCGCTGCTCGCGGAGCGCTTCTTCCCGGCGGGGGCGCGGGAGGCGACGCCCGAGCTGCTCGCATGGATGATGGAGCAGCCGTGGCGCGGCAACGTCCGCGAGCTGCGCAACTTCGTGGAGCGGGCGATGGCGCTCGGCCCCAAGGAGGCCCGCGCCATCGCGGGCCCGGTGCGCGCCGCGCCCGTCGACGACCTGCTGCCGCCGCCCTCGATCGATCGTCCCTTCAAGGACGTGCGCGACGAGTGGATGACGCACCTCGAGCGCGAGTACGTGCGCGGCTGGCTGGAGCGCACGGGCGGCAACCTCACCGCCGCCGCGGACGCGATGGGCCTCAACCGCACGTACGTGCATCGGCTCGTGAAGAAGCACGGGCTCGACCGTTGATCAGCTCACGACTTCTGGCACGCGCGCAGCTGGATGTAGGGAGCGATCGCTCCGGTGTCCGCGGTGCCGCTCGTCGTCTGCAGAGCATCCCCCGTGTACATGCTCCTCGTCGCTTCGAGAGTGAGGGGTCGCCGGCTGCCGCCTCCCGAGACCCCCGCGCTGCTGCCGTAGTCGTACACGGCCGCCTGCGCGCTCCCGACCGCATCGCTGGTGAACGAGTACCACGTGTGGCTGCCATCATTGTAGCGAGCCCATTGGTGCCGATGCGCGATGCCGTGGGTGTGCGTGCGGTTCTCGAGATTCGTCATCGGCGTCGCGCCGACGGTGCCGCCCACCGTGCCTCCGCTCGGGGCCGCGACGACGTAGCGCCCGTTCGCGGCGCCGTACGCGGTCCACCCGGTCGGGCAGCCCGCCGTCGCGAAGAAGGCGATCGTACCTGCCGGCACCAGCTCACCGGTGCGGCTCTCGATCACCGCGAGTCGCGCGTGCACGTCGTTCACCGCCTCTTCGAGGGCGTCGAAGTTCGCGTTCACCTCGCTTGCCCGCGCCGGGCGGTTCGGCGCGAAGACGTTCGGGACCTCCACGGGCCAGATCACGGCCGAGTACGCGGGCACCGTCCAGATCAGCAGCGCCGCGATCCCCGCGGCCAAGCACGCTCTCCAACGTCGATCCATCTCGTCTCCTCGTCTCGATCCACGTTCACGACTTCGAGCACGCGCGGAGCTGAATGTAGGGGGCGATCGCCGAGCGGCTGACCTCGCCGCTGCTCGCCGCAGACGCGCCGCTCGTGCGCAGGACCACGGTCGGGTCGCCCCCGTTCCGCAGCAGCGCGTAGTAGCCGCTGTTACCGTTGTCGAAGTCGCGGATGAAGCCGTTGATGTTGCCGAGCGAACCCGCCGCGTCGTAGCTCTGCCAATGATTGCTCGCGGTGTCGAACCGTGCCCAGGCGTGGTCGTGGGCGATCGAGTGCGTGTGCGAGGCGTCCTCGCGATCGTCCATCGCGTCGCCGCCGACGGTCGCGCCCGCCGTGCCCGCGCCGGTCACCGCCACCACGTATCGGCCGTTCGCGGCGGCGTACTCGGTCCAGCCGGCGGGGCAGGACCCCGCCGCGAAGAACGCGACGGTCCCCGGTGGGACGAAGTCGTCGCGGCCCTCGAGGGTCTCGATGCGCCGGAGGTTCGCGTTGATGCCGTCCGCCATCGCCTGGAAGTTCGCGTTGATCTCGCTGGCACGAGCCGGTCGATTCGCCACGAAGGTATGGGGGACGAATGTGTCGGATCGGGCGGGCCATGCCCACGCGAAGAACGCGACCAGCCCCGCGCCAGTGAGCGCCCAACGCATTCGCCGGTGCGCGCGCGTCAGCTTCGTGACAGTGTCCAATAATTGCTGATCCATCGCCGCCTCCTCAGTCACAGCCGGGCCCGGGCTCCGGACCGAAGACGCTCATGTTGTCCGGTAGATCCGGGGCGGGATCCGGCGCCCACGCGAGCACGTTCCGCCGCAGCGGGCTCTCGCCCTCGCTCTCCGTCCCCCAGAGAAACATCGAATCCCATCCGTAGCAGTGGTAGCGGCCGAACGCGTCGGTCGGGGCGGTCGTGCAGCGCCCGTACTCCGGCGACGGACAGAGGTAGCTCTGCACCTCGCCGCCGCCGGTGTACGTGTACTCGGCGTCCTCGTTGATGCAGCCGCTCTCGTAGGCGAGCTCGTCGATCGTGCCGTCCAGCCCGACGTGCCCGTAGGGTCGATAGCGCACCGCGGCCCAGCCGACCGAGTCGACGACGGGCGCGTCTCCGACCGTGTGGTCGCACAAGAGCCGCGGGTCCCAGGCGCCGGGCGGGGCGGCCGGGCCGACCGACTCCGTGCAGCCGATGGGCGAGGCGCACTGGATCAGCCGGCAGCGGTTGTAGACGAGCGTGCTGGCCTCCACGGTCGAGAACGCCTGCTGCCGGCGCTGGTGCTCCAACACCGTCGCCGCGGTGTTGCTGACGACGTGGACGCACTGGAACTGGCTGTGGTGGAGCATTCCCCGCCACACGCCGTCGGCCGGGGGCGCGCCGGCGAGCTCGCAGACGCCGTGGTCTCGCACGAGCGCCTCGCTCGGATCGGGGAGCGTCACGTGCGTCGCGTTCGCAGGCACGGGCGGCAGGTCGCAGGTCCCGGTGCGCGCGCTACAGACCCACTGCCCGAAGTCGGAGCCTGGCGCGGTCGACGCGGCGTTGAAGGCGCGCGGCCGGCGGCGCGTGCAGTTGCGCCAGTAGGATGGGCCGTCGTCCGCGTCCATCGGGTCACTGGCGTAGCGGGTGTCGGTGCCGTACCCGAGCGGGAACGTGGAGACGGAGCAGCGCGAGCGCTCCGCGATGACGATGCGGCCGTAGGGCCAGTCCGCGGGCCGGTCGGGCCGCGCCTCGGGCGGGATCGCCTCCGACGGCCGCCACGAGGTGCGGTAGAGCTCCACGAAGTGCGCGAACGCCCGCAGCCGATCGCGCTCGTTCGCGAGCGTCGCGGTGTTCTCCGGCCGCGGCTGGACCTGGACCAGATCCTCGCGCCCGTCATCATCGAAGTCGCCGACCGGGCTCACGCACGCCTTGGTCAGCGAGTTGAGCTCGTTCACGCGGAACCGGCGAGTCGCGTACGGTGGGGCCTCGTCGACGCCGGTGGACGCCAGGATCAGCTCCGCCTCTCCGGCCACGTCGTTGCGCTTGGTCTCGAAGAGGCGCAGCGGGAAGACGTCGCAGGCTCCGGCGCCGCCGCGGTCCTGCAAGAGGCCCTGGACGCAGGACTCGATCACCGACTCGGTCCCGTACTCGTCGACGAGCACCACCGCGTCCGCCGAACGGACGGCGCAGCGCGCGTTGGCGACCAGCGCCGGGTCCCCACCGTCGACGATGTCCCCCACCACTGCGCGGACCCAGCCATCCCCGTCGGCGTCGCACTGCGCGGCCGCGCTCACGGTGCCGGCCTCGAAGTACCAGCCGGGCCGGGTCTCGCAGACGCACACGTCGTTCAGGTCGGTGAAGGGCCAGATTCGGCCCGTGTAGCCGGGGCCCACGCACGCCCGCGAGCAGGTCCCACAAGTCCCGTCGGCCCGCTGCACCGCGTCGCCCGTCCCGCAGGGGCGCGTCACGCAGGAGGGCGCGGAGGGGTCGGTGCGGTCGCAGTACTGAGCCGCCGTGCACACCGCGCCGCCGCACAGCTCGGCCTCGACGCAGGTGCCGCCGACGTCGGCGTAGCCCGCCTCGCAGTCGGCGCACTCGCC
>JAEZBP010001212.1 GCA_023427125.1 Pseudomonadota bacterium
GCCTCGAGCCGATCGAGCCGCGCCTCGCGGACGGCGAGGAGGGTCGCGTGCTCGCTGTCGCGGCCGAAGACCGGGGCCGACGCGATGAGCTCGCCGATCACCGCGGCGGCGGCGAAGACGTCCGCGCGCCGATCGGTCGGCTCCCCGCGCACCTGCTCGGGAGAGAGGTACGCGAGCTTGCCGCGGGTGCGACCGGCGGCGGCCTGCGGGAAGCTCGCGCGCAGGCGCTCCTCCGCGACGCCGAAGTCGGCGAGCTTGACCTCGCCGCGGATCGACGCGAGCACGTTCGAGGGCGAGACGTCGCCGTGCACCACCCCGAGGGGCGCGCCCTCGTCATCGACCGCCTGATGGACCGCGTCGAGCCCGGCCAGGAGCTCGCGGCCGACGAAGAGCGCGACCTCGAGCGGCAGCGTGAGATCCTCGCGCGCGAGCCAGCGCCCGAGCCGGCCGAGGTCGAGCCCCGGCACGAGCTCGAGGCAGAGGTAGGGCTGGCCCCCGGTCTCGCCGATCCCGAGCACCCGCACCACGTTCGGGTGGACCACCGTCTGCCCGATGCGCGCCTCGGCCTCGAACATCCGCGCGGCGCCGGGCTCGGCCGCGATGTGCGGGAGCATCCGCTTGAGCACGACGGTGCGCGCTCCGCCCGCCGGCTGGGGCTCGCGCGCCCGAAAGACCTCGGCCATCCCGCCGACCGCGATGCGCTCGACGAGGGTGAGCTCGCCGAACGCCGTGTCACGGGCGGGCGCGGGAGGCGCGGAGGGCGGTCGGCTCGGTCGCACCCCAGCGATAGTAGCCGCGCGATTTCGATCTCGCGGAAAGTTTGTGGCCGATCCAGCATCGGCCGATGGCCGACCCGAGCTCGAGGAAGGGGCAACGCTACGCGACCCCGGCGATCCTGGACTATGTCGACGCCCTCCACGCCTCGCACGACGGGGCGCTGGCGGCGGCGTTCGAGGCCCCCGAGCGGGAGGGGATGCTGGCCATCCAGGTCGGCGCCTCGGAGGGGCGGCTCCTCGAGCTGCTCGCGCGGCTGGCCGGCGCGCGCCTGGCGGTGGAGATCGGGACGCTGGCCGGCTACTCGGCGATCCGGCTCGCGCGGGGGCTCGGGCCCGAGGGGCGGCTCTTTACCCTCGAGAGCGACGCCCGGCACGCCGCCGTCGCGCGAGCGCGGATCGCCGGAGCGGGCCTCGGCGATCGCGTCGAGATCGTCGAGGGAGACGCGGCGGCGACCCTCGCGGGGGTGGCGGAGCACGGCCCCTTCGGCCTCGTCTTCCTCGGCGCCGCCAAGGGCCGCTACGATCTCTACGGCCGGTGGGCGGCCGCGAACCTGCGCCCGGGAGGGCTCCTGATCGCCGACAATGCCTACTTTTTCGGGCGCCTCCTCGAGCCCGACGACGCCGACGCCGGCGCGATGCGGCGCTTCCACGAGGAGGCCGCGGCGCGCTTCGAGACGGTCTGTGTCCCGACCCCCGACGGGCTGCTCCTCGGGCTGCTTCGGGCGGGGTGACGCCGCGCCCCGTTTTGCCCTTGACCGTTTCTTCGTTTTCACGGATAACCCGCGCCGCTCGGGCCCCCTTCACGAAGTGAAAGCGCTGGCCTTGACCCCGCGGGCCGTCGACCCTAACGCCCGCGCCGGATTGTGTTTTTGCGCACGGCAATGGCCACCAGCCACCCAGGAACGCGACGGAATCCGCACGTGACAGGCCTGATGGCGATACCGGGGGAGCAAAGCAGCGACCGCGAGGGCGCACGCCCTCGCTCGCTCTCGCGCTGGCTCGTGCCGGCTGCGCTCCTCGTGCCCGCGGCGCTCGCGATCGGCGCGTGGCTGCTCGCGAGCGGCGGCGGTGAGACGCTCGGCCCGGTGCGCGGGCTCCGGCTCGGCATCGCGCCCGCTCAGGCGCGGGGCGCGCTCGAGACCGACCGCCCGGGATCGTTCTCGACGCTCACGATGGGCGAGGACTTCGCGCTCGTGTGGACGCCCGACGGCGCGGCCGGCGAGCTGAGCCTCGCGCGCCTCGAGTTCCATCTCGGACAGCTGGTCGCCGTCCGCTTGACCCTGACGCCCTCGGCCCCCGAGGCCGACGGCCCCGAGCTCGAGGTCTCCGAGGCCTCGGTCCTCACGCGCGAGCCGACCCAGGACGGGATCGAGCTCACCTGGCTCGCGCGCAGCTGTCCCACGCACGCCGAAGAGGTCCGACAGCGGATCGCGGAGCGCTCCTAGCTCCACCTCCGCTAGCCCCACCTCCGCCGCACCTGTTCCGCCGAAAGAGGCCCGGTTCCCACCGAAGCATCGCGAGCGCGAAATGCAGATCTTCCCCAAGTCGCTCAACTACCTGCCCTTGGTCGCCGCGCTCGTCGTGGCGGTCGGTGGCGGCGTGGTGACCTTCGTCTTCGTCTACTACTTCTCGCCGAACAACCTGCAGGTCGGCTACGCGCCGGAGCAGCCGGTGCCGTTCAGCCACAGGCTGCACGCGGGCGACCTCGGGATGGACTGCCGCTACTGCCACGCGAACGTGGAGCGCAGCTTCGAGGCGATGGTCCCGCCGACGCAGACCTGCATGGGCTGCCACGCGGTCATCCGCCCGGACTCGGCGCGGCTCGCGCCGGTGCGTGAGAGCTGGGAGACGGATCGCCCGATCGAGTGGGTCCGGGTCCACAACCTGCCCGACCACGCCTACTTCGATCACAGCGTGCACCTCTCGGCGGGCGTCGGCTGCGCCAGCTGCCACGGCCGCATCGATCAGATGGAGGTCGTGACGCAGGCCGAGCCGCTCAGCATGGGCTGGTGCCTCGACTGTCACCGCGCGCCGGAAGAGAACCTGCGGCCGCTCGACCGCCTGACCGACATGGACTGGACCAACGAGGCCGCGACGGAAGAGGAGGGCGCCATGATCGCCGCCCTCGGCCAGCGCGCCACGCCGCCGGAGAACTGCTCGGGGTGTCACCGATGAGCAAGCGACTTCCCATCCACGTGGCGCCTGCGGCGCCCGAGCAGGCGCCGGTCTGGCGCTCGCTCGGCGAGAAGGCCGATCCCGAGCGCCGCACGCGCGACGCCGGCGAGGAGAGCTCGGTCCAGCTGCCGGAGACGAGCGTGCTCGGCCGGCGCCGGTTCCTGGCGGTGAGCGGCGCGACGGCGGCCGCGGTCGGCCTCTCCGGCTGCCTGCGGAGGCCCGCGGAGCACATCCTCCCGTACAGCCAGGCGCCCGAGTACATCGTGCCCGGCGTGCCGCTCCACTATGCGACCGCGGTCTCGCACCACGGCGAGGCGATCGGCCTCTTGGTCGAGACCCACGAGGGGCGCCCGACCAAGGTCGAGGGCAACCCGGAGCACCCGCAGAGCCTCGGCGGCACCGACGCGCAGCTCCAGGCCGACATCATCCAGCTCTACGATCCGGAGCGCACCTCGAAGCTGCTCCACAAGACCGAGGGCGGCCGTGAGGAGGCCAGCTGGAGCGACTTCCAGGCGTTCTGGCGCGCCCAGGC
>JAEZBP010000011.1 GCA_023427125.1 Pseudomonadota bacterium
GCGGTCGCCTCGTGATCTCACGCACGAGGCGCCGCCGGGGCCCGCACTTTCCTCCGACTCTCGGGGCCGAATGCCTGTCGCGACTACATTTTACCCATGTGCCGTCGCGGTGCTCTCTCTCGTCGGCCCCACTCTTTCTACGGCGAATGCTGTCGAGACTCCATGGACGCGCGAGTGCCCTCGTGGCGCGCGCGAGATGTCTCGGCGCCCCTCGTCGCCGTCTTCTCTCGCCTCGATCGGAGCGCCTCCGGATGCAGCGGAGACTCCATAACGGCCCTGAGGTAGCGGGCTTCCCGCGAGGGATGCTCGCGACAGACGCAGTCCTCCCGCGGTGCATGCACCGGGGCTCCGATGGTCGAGGCTCGCCTCGACGAGGGCTGCGGCGTGGGCACCGGGCGCCTCGGCGTTCATGGTCCGGCCGCACCGTCTCCGCGCCCCTCGCCGGGGGCTCTCCGCTCGACGCGCGCATCGCCTGTACTATCCTCCGCCGATCCCTCTCCGGCGTCGTCCAAGGGCAGGACAGCGGACTTTGGATCCGCGAATGTTGGTTCGAATCCAGCCGCCGGAATCGAGATGAGCGAGAGCGCGATGCGCTATGCACGCCCGCTCGGCTGGGCCGCGCTCGCGGGCGCGCCGATCCTCCTCGCGGCGCTCGCGGTGGTGTCCTCCCGGCCCGGCGCGCCGGTCTCGATCGTGACCCACTCGGCGATCGCCGCGTGGATCGCGGGGACCCTCGCGTTCGGCGCGGCGCTGATCCACGGGCGCGGCGGCCTGCGCGTGGCGAAGCTCGCCGGAGCGCTCTCGGCCGCCGTCGTGATCGCGTTCTCGACCTTCCTCGTGTGGAGCGCGTCTGCGCTGTCGAGCCGCGCCGTCGCGCTCGACGATCGGGAGCGCGCCGGGCTCGAGTCGAGAGGAGACACGCTCGTGCATCCGCACCTCGGGCTCTCGATCCCGGCGCCCGGAGGATCGCTGCGGCCGTCCGGGGCGATCGTGGAGCAGGCCCGCGAGGCCGGGGGCGCCGAGTGGGCTCGCGCCCATCGCGTCTGGGCCTGGGAGGGCGAAGACACCGAGCAGGTCGTCGATCTCGCCCGCGCGACGCGCGCCGACGCCATCGCGCTCGGCGAGGTGACAGGCCAGCTCGCGACGGAGCTCGAGCGCGCCGGACAGGACGTCGAGCGCCGCACGAAGGGGCCGCTCCTGGCGGAGCTCGAGGCCCCGCTCGCCGGCCGAGGCACCGTGCTCGCGCGCGTCGCACTCTTCGAGCACGGCGATCGGGCCTATCGCCTCGTCGTGACGGTGGTCACGCGCGAGCCGACCCGCTGGAGGCCGTGGCTCGACGCGATCGTGGTGAGCTCAGATCACAGCGCGTGAAACTATCCCCGCCGGTACCTCGGAACGCCGAGCGGAGCGGTACGCACTGGACACCGGGGACGGGAAGCGCCGACCCGTCAGGAGGGCCGCGGAGCTCGGCCTGCGCGCTCGCGAAGCGCGCTCCCAGCCAGCTCAGCATCGCGCGAGGCGGAGGAACGCCTCGAGGTTTCCATCCGGACCGGGCAAGACCGAGTCGCAGCGCGCGACCTCGGAGAGGCCGAGCTCCTCGGAGGCGCGCGCTACCTCGTCGATGGCCTCGGCGCGCGCGGTGGCGTCGCGGACGACGCCGCGCTGGAGCTTCTGGCGGCCGACCTCGAACTGCGGCTTCACCATGAGGACGAGCTCGCCGCGCGGAGAGAGGACCTCGAGCGCCGCCGGGAGGAGCTTGATCGCAGAGATGAAGGAGGCGTCGATCACGACGAGATCGACCGCCTCCGGGAGAGACTCGCGCGTGAGGTGCCGCGCGTTGGTGCGCTCCATCGACACCACGCGCGGATCGCGCCGCAGCCGGTCGTGGAGCTGACCGTAGCCCACGTCGATCGCGTAGACCCGCGCCGCGCCGCGCTGGAGCAGGCAGTCGGTGAATCCGCCGGTCGACGCACCGAAGTCGGCGACCACCGCGCCCGCCGGATCGAGCCCGAACGCATCGAGCGCGCCGGCGAGCTTGACCCCACCGCGCGAGACGTACGGGTGATCGGGGACGCGCACGTCGAGCGCCGCTTCCGGCGCGAGACGCTCGCCCGCCTTCTCGATGCGCCGCTCGCCGCTCCAGACCTTGCCGGCGAGGATCAACGCCTGCGCTCGCGCGCGCGTCTCCACGAGCCCGCGCTCGACGAGCAGTACGTCCGCGCGCTGCTTGTCGCGTGGCCCGCCGCGCGCTGGCTGGTTCTTCCCGCTCACCTTGCCTGGCGAGCGCGATCAGAACGGGATGTCGTCGTCGCCGAAGTCGTCGGGCGGGAAGTCGTCGGCCGGCCGACCGCCGCCGCCGCCGCTCGGAGCACCACCACCACCGCCACCGCCGCCGCCGTAGCCGCCTCCGCCGCCTCCGCCGTAGCTGCCGCCGCCCTCATCCCCGTGCGGAGCGCCACCACCTCCGCCGCGCCCGCCGCCGAGGAAGAGGAGCTCGTTGGCCACGATCTCGGTGGTCGAGCGCTTGTTGCCGTCCTTGTCCTCCCAGGGGCGCGTCTGGATGCGGCCCTCGATGTAGACAGTCTGCCCCTTCGTCAGGAACTTCTGCAGGGCCTCGGCGCGGTTGCCCCACATGATCACCGTGTGCCACTCGGTGCGCTCCTGCTTTTCCCCGCCCTTCGTCACGTACCGCTCGGTGGTCGCGAGCCGCATCCGCAGGATGGCCGCCCCTCCCTGCGTGTACTTCAGCTCGGGATCCATCCCGAGGTTGCCGATCAGCATGACCTTGTTGAGCCCTTGCGTTGCCATCGTCCTCGCCTTGTAGTCCGTTCCGGCGCGCTCGATCAACGAGATGCCGCCGGCCGCGCCCGGACCTTGTCCCGCGACGCGCTGTCCTTGCCCGTTTCTTTCGCGGCCTCCTCCTCGTGCAGGAGTGAAGCGAGCTCACGGACGATCTCGGCGCGACGCGTCTGACGGAACTCAGGACCGACCTCGCCGGTCTCGAACTCTCTCTCGAGCTCGTGGATCTCGGCGAGGAGCTCCTCGCGGCGCTGCTGGCGGCCCTGCTTGGCGGCCTCGCGATCGTCGACGCGATCGAGACGGAGCACGACGCCGGCGAGCACGAAGACGATGGCGAGCCCCACCGCGATCCAGCGCAGCGGCCCGGGCTGCGGGATCCCCGAGATCGTCACCGTGATGCGCTCGATCGGCGCGTCGGTCGGCGCACGGCGGAGCTGGGTGAGCCAGATCCGCTGGCCCTCGTTGTCGATGCGCTGCGGATCCGGCATCCCCGAGACGTCCATCACGAGCCCGTCGGGCGCCTCCGAGAACACCTGGATGCCGAAGAAGCGGAGCGGCAGCGAGACCGGGATCCGCATCGTCTCATCGGTGATCGGGAGGTCGTAGGCCCACGCGAGCTGCGAGGTGCCGGGCGGGAGCGAGCCGCGCAGGACGTAGCTGCCGTCGACCTCGTCGACGCGCTGATCGGTCATCACGCGCCGGGACTGGAAGGCGGTCGCCGACGGAGGCAGCGGGGCGCGCAGGCCCTCCACCGGGAACACGAAGGTCTCGTGGCCCGCGTTGGTCACCTCGGCCTGGTGGATCACGTGGAGGCGATCGTCGCGCAGCTCCACCGCCACGCGGAAGAGATGGAAGAAGACGAAGCGGTCCTCGCGCGTGACCGGCAGGCGCGTGATGCGCACCTCGTAGCCCTGGTCGGTCGGCAGCTGGAACGGGGCGCTGCTGTAGGTCGCGCCGAGGTACGGCACGTTGATGCGGTAGGCCTGGGCGGTGCCGGTCTCGAGGCGCTCGAAGAGCACCCGCCCGCTCGCGTCGGTGCGCGCGTTGTGGCGCGTGCGATCGTCGGACTGGGTGCGCACGCCGAGGTCGACCGCCGCGTCGGGGATCGGGCGGCCGTCCACGTCGACGACCGTCACCCGGATCGAGCCGACCGGCACCGCCACGCTCGGCTCGGCGCTCCCGAGCTCGGGCGGGCGGAGGATCCGCGCCATGCTGGCTGCGCCGCCGTGCGGGTCGCCATGCGGATCGCCGGCGTGGGGATCGCTGTCGTGGGGATCGCTGCCGGTGTGAGGGTCGTCGCCGGCGTGGGGATCGATCGGGGGATGTCCCTCGGGGAGCGGCTGGCCCGCGATCTCCGCGGCCGAAGGCACCGGACGGCCGCCATCGACACGCACGCCCGCATCCTGCGCGGCGGCGGGCGAGGCGAGCGCGAGGCACGCGAACGAGAAGAGGACCCGCCTCACGCGTCGCTCCCGTCTTCGCTCGCAGCGATCGCCGGCTTCAGCTCCGCCGCGCACTTGATGCAGAACTTCGCGTCGGGCTCGTTGGCGCTCCCGCAGGCCGCGCACGAGAGCGGGACGACGCGCGCGCCGCACTCCTTGCACCACTCCGCGTCGGAGCGGTTCAGGGTCTGGCACTTCGGACACTCGCGGCGCTCGGCCTTCGCCTTCTTCGCCTTCTTCGTCGGCGCGGCCTCCCGAGCCTCCTCCGGCGCGGGCTCGAGCGTGCCGGCCACGAGCTTCTCGGCGCGCTCGATGAAGGGCGCGAGGTCCTCGTCGAGCTTGCGCAGGACGTCCTTCGCGCGGAGGCGATAGCTGCGATCGAGCCGCTGGAAGTCGGCGTCCGAGAGCTTGCCCACCTCGTGCTCGAAGGCGATGTCCTTGATGGCGCGCAGGAGCGCGTTCTTCTCGTCGAGGAGCGCGGCCCGCTCGGGCAGGCTCGTGCGCAGACCGCTCACCACCCCGCGGTGACCGAAGACGCCGCGGAAGCTCTGGTACATCGCGAGCAAGGCGAGGATCGCCAGCACGCTGGCCACCCCGATGAAGTAGCCCGGCGCCGAGAGGACCCCGAGCAGCGAGGCGACGAGGCCGCTCACGAGCAGCCCCCCGCCGATCCACACGGCGAAACATCCGAGCCCGCCGTCGCGCGGTGCGCTCATCCGATCACTCTCCCTCGAGGCGCCGCAGCTCGTCCTCGAGCCGCGCGTCGTACGCCGCCGCGTCCTTGGCCGGCGCGTCGAGCGAGGCGTCGGTCTGCTCGGCCCCGGTGCGCGCCCAGCGCCGCGCCCGGTACACGAGCGCGAGCGCGGCCAGCACGATCGCCACGACCGGCACGGCCCAGAGCGCGCGGTCGAGGCCCTCGTCGGCGGGGATCGAGATCGACTGCGGGCCGAAGCGCTCGCGATAGTCGGCGATGATCGCGTTGGCCTCCTCGCCGCGCGCCACGCGGGCGCGGAGCTCGGCGCGCATGCCCTCGGCCCAGCCACAGCCGCAGGAGTCGAGCGGCAGGCGCTGGCAGTCGCCGCACTCGCAGAGCAGCCGGCCGAAGAGGCGGCGCTCCTCCGGGTCGTGGATCTCGACGGTGCCGGCGTGCAGCGAGCTCGTTCCGTCGGCCTGCGCGTGCGCGGAGTGAGGGATCAGGAGCGCCCCGCCGAGCGTGATCGCGAGGACGAGGCCGACCGCCGCAGAGGCCCGCGCGGGCGAGGGCGCGCTCGCCGGCGCGAGGAGCTCGCTCAGCTTCGGGAAGCCCGCGATGACGACGCCGATGAGGAGGAAGAGCGCGCCGAGCCAGATCCACATCACGAGCGGGTGGACGAGGATGCGGAAGGTGGCGCGGTCGGTCTCCTGATCGACGCTGGCCAAGATCATGTAGAGGTTCTGGCCCGGCCGGGTGCGGATCGAGACCTCGGTGGTCGGCATGTCGGGGTGCGTGCGATAGATGTACTTCGCGGGCGACCACTGGCCGATCTCCCGGGCGCCCTCGGAGACGGTGAGGTCGGCGAAGATCATCCGCTTGTTCGGATCCGACTCCATGCGGACGCCGTCGTAGCGGAAGGAGTAGCCGGCGAGCTCGGTGCTCTGGCCGGGCAAGAGGCTCGCCTCGCGCTCCTGATCGTACGCCGAGCCGGTGAAGCCGATGTACATCAGGACGATGCCGACGTGGACGATATAGCCGCCGTAGCGGCGGCGCGCCTTGGCGACCATCATCACCAGCGCGACCAGCACGTTCTCCTTGGTGCTCTTGCGGCGCACCGCGGTGCCTCGCCAGAACTCCTGCGCGATCGTCGTCAGCACGAACGCGGAGAGCGTGCTCGAGACGAGGGGGGCGACGCTGTAGACCGTCGCGAGGATCCGGCCGGTCGCGGTGTCGTAGATGTCCTCCCACTCGACGGTCGGCGGGAAGCCCGCACGCTCGCCGAGGAAGAGGTGGAGACCGAACATCACCGACGCGATCAGGACCGGCCAGCGGAACGCGCGGACCATGTTGGCGCCCGTCGACTTGCGCCAGCTGAGCAGCGGGCCGACGCCGGTCATGAAGATCAGGATGAGCCCGAGCGGGACCATCCACTTGTTGTAGTAGGCGGGGCCGACGGTGACGGTCTGGTCGCGCAGCCACTCGCTCAGCAGCGGGAACGTGGTCGCGACCAGCACGAAGACCGTCATCGCGAGCAGGATCCAGTTGTTGAAGAGGAACGCGAACTCGCGCGAGACCAGCGACTCGATGCCCTTCTGCGGCTTCGTCGTGAGCGGCGGGATCCGGAAGCCGTCGAGGCGGATCATCTCGACGCCCTTGAGCACGCCCGTGAAGGCGAGCGGCGCCGCCGAGACGAGCACGTACTGCCACCAGGCGAGGCCGGACCCCGTGAAGACGAGGACCACCGAGAGCAGCAGGCCGACCAAGAGCGAGACCACCGCCGCGACGGAGCCGAGGCGCTCGCCGGCGCGCAGGTCGACCAGACGCCAGGCGATGAGCACGACACAGAAGACGACGAGCGCGCCCAGGAACCACGCGAAGTAGATGCCGATGTCCGAGCGGGCGAACGAGTGGACGCTCGCGATGAGCCCCGAGCGGGTGAGGAAGGTGCCGAAGATCGTGAGGATGAACGTGGTGGTGAGGAGGAAGACGTTCCACACCTTCAGGATCCCGCGGCGCTCCTGGATCATCACCGAGTGCACGTAGGCGGTGCCGGTCAGCCAGGGCAGGAACGAGGCGTTCTCGACCGGATCCCAGGCCCAGTAGCCGCCCCAGCCGAGCTCCTCGTACGACCAGAACGCCCCGAGGATGTTGCCGAGGCTCAGGAACGCGAACGCGACGAGGACCCACTTGCGCGCAGCGAGGATCCACTCGTCGTGCAGCCGGCCGGTGACCAGCGCGGCCACCACGAACGCGAAGGGCACCGTCCAGCCGGTCAGGCCGAGGTAGAGCGAGGGCGGATGGATGACCATCCAGTAGTTCTGGAGCAGCGGGTTGAGCCCCTCGCCGTCGAGCGGGGTCGCGCCGAAGCTCGTCGCGAACGGGTTGGCCGCGAAGAGCTGCAGGATGAGGAAGAACGAGAGGACCGTCATCAAGGTCGCGAGCATCACCGGCTGCAGCTCGCGGTACTTGTCCTTCACCCACCACACGAAGGCACCCGTGTAGCCGCTCAGGAGGAAGCTCCACCAGAGGAGCGAGCCGTCCTGCCCACCCCAGAGCGAGGTCCACAGGTACACCGGCGACATGGAGCGGTCGCTGTAGCGAGCGACGTAGCGGATGCGGAAGTCGTGCGTCTGGAACGCGTACGCCAGCAGGAAGACCGCCGTCGCGACGAGGGCGACCGTGGCGAGGCTCCCGAAGCGAGCCGAGCGGAGCAGGTGCGGGCGGCCGCCCGCCGCCGCCGCGCTCACCGCGATGGTGTAGGCGGCGCAGACGAGCGTCGCGCAGATCAGCACGGTGCCGAGGGTGGGGACGTCGATCGAGGGCATCATCGCCTCGCGATGCCGAGCTGAAAAACCCCGGAAAAACGGGCCAATTCAGGGGACGGCGAAAGGAACGGAGAGCTTACCGCGCGCGGCCTCGGAAAGCCCGCACCGCGGAGAGCCGGGGACCTGTGGGGGTGTTCTTGCGATGGGACAAGTCTGTACGCGCGTTGCACACCGTCCTGCCGGTGACCTGGACCGCTGAGCGACGGCCAAAACGAAGAGGCGCCGCCACCTGCGAGGTGACGGCGCCTTTCCTTTCACGAGGGAACCTCAGCACACCGGGTAGCTCGGCCCGCGCGCTCGCGAAGCGCGCGCACAGCCAACTCAGTTCGTCTCTTCGAACTCGGCGTCGATCACGTCGTCGTCGCCCTTGCTGCTGCTGGCCCCGCCGCTCGGCGGCCTCTCGCCGGCCGCTCCGTTCTGCGCGCCCGGAGCGCCCGCCGCGCCGTAGGCCATCTGCGCGATCTCGGCCATGGCCTTCTCGAGCTCGTCGGTGCGGGTGCGGATCGCGTCGTAGTCGTCCTTGTCGATCGCCTCGCGGAGCGAGGTGACCTTGGCCTCCACGCCGCTGACCTTGTCGGCCGGGAGCTTGTCCTTCAGCTCGCCGAGCGACTTCTCGACGCCGTAGCAGAGCTGGTCCGCCTTGTTGCGGAGCTCCACCTGGTCACGGCGGCGCTTGTCCTCCTCCTCGTGCGACTTCGCCTCGTCGACCATCCGGCTGATGTCCTGATCGGAGAGGCCGCTGTTCGAGGTGATCGTGATCTTCTGATCCTTGCCGGTCGCCTCGTCGCGCGCGGTCACGCTCAGGATGCCGTTGGCGTCGATGTCGAAGGTGACCTTCACCTTCGGCACCCCGCGCGGCGCCGGGGGCAGCCCCTCGAGGTGGAAGCGGCCGAGCGTGCGGTTGTCGCGCGCCTGCGCGCGCTCGCCCTGGAGCACGTGGATCTCGACCTTGGTCTGGCCGTCCTCCGCGGTGCTGAAGGTCTCGCCCGTCGAGTACGGGATCGAGGTGTTGCGCGGGATCAGCGTGGTCATCACGCCGCCGAGCGTCTCGACGCCGAGGCTCAGCGGGGTGACGTCGACGAGCAGGATGTCGGTCACGTCGCCGCTCAGCACGCCGCCCTGGACCGCCGCGCCGATCGCGACGACCTCATCCGGGTTCACGCCCTTGTGCGGGTCCTTGCCGAAGAACTTCTTCACGCGCTCCTGCACGATCGGGATGCGCGTCGAGCCGCCGACGAGGACGACCTCATCGATGTCGCTCGCGTTCTTCTTCGCGTCCGAGAGCGCGCGCTTGCTCGCCTCGATGGTGCGCTCGACGAGATCCTCGATCATCGACTCGAGCTTCGCGCGGCTGAGCTTCACGTTCAGGTGCTTCGGCCCGCTCGCGTCCGCCGTCAGGAAGGGCAGGTTGACCGACGTCTCGAGCTTGCTCGAGAGCTCGATCTTCGCCTTCTCCGCGCCGTCCTTCAGACGCTGCAGCACCATCTTGTCGCCGCTGACGTCGATGCCGGTGTCCTTCTTGAACTCGGCGATCAGGTAGTTGATGATCTTCTCGTCGACGTCATCGCCACCGAGGTGCGTGTCGCCGTTCGTGCTCATGACCTGCACGACGTTGTCACCGACCTCGAGGATCGAGATGTCGAAGGTGCCGCCGCCGAAGTCGTAGACCGCGATGATCTCGTCGCTCTTCTTGTCGAGGCCGTAGGCGAGCGCCGCCGCCGTCGGCTCGTTGATGATGCGCTTGACCTCGAGGCCCGCGATCTTGCCGGCGTCCTTGGTCGCCTGGCGCTGCGAGTCGTTGAAGTACGCGGGCACGGTGATGACCGCCTCGGTCACCTCGTGGCCGAGGTAGTTCTCCGCGGCGCGCTTGAGCTTGCGCAGGATGTGCGCGCTCACCTCGGGCGCCGAGACCGCCTTGCGCGAGACCTCGAAGCCGACGTCGCCGTTCTCCCGGCGCACGACCTTGTAAGGAACGCGGGTCTCCTCGCCCCCGAGCTCCGCATGGCGCCGGCCCATGAAGCGCTTGGCGCTGTAGATCGTGCCCTCGGGGTTCGTGATGGCCTGCCGCTTGGCGATCTGGCCCACGAGCACCTCACCCTGGTCGTCCCACGCGACGACCGATGGCGTGAGGCGGTCACCCTCTTCGTTGACGATGACCTTGGGCTCCTTGCCCTCCATCACCGATACGACGGAGTTGGTCGTGCCCAGGTCGATTCCGATGATCTTCGCCATGTCTCCTCTTCGATCTCGTTCGCGCAGCCTCGCGCGTCCTCGCACAAGCAGCCGGGGATCGGCCCGCGGGCGCTAAAGTGGGCGCGAACCTAACCACCTCAGCGATCCGGTCAAGTGACGAGAATCACCAGCAAAAACGCATGCTCAGGGGCCCGCGAGGGGTCGCCGGCTCGAGCACTGGCACAAGTTGGCAATGCCTGACACGATGTCAACCCGTGGGGCGAGCGAGCAGGCCCGAACGGTGCTTGACCGGGCTGCCGGGGCCGGCAACAACGCGGGGCCCCCGTGACCGAGGAAGAACGCCAGGCCCCCGCGAGCCGTGAGGACGAGACCCGGCGGGCCGGCCGCGGGCTGCTCCTCATCACCGCCGCCAAGGTGGTCTTCATCGTGACCGCGTACGGCGTGAAGGTCGCGCTGCCGCGGGTCTTCGGCTCCGAGCAGGTCTTCGGCCTCTTCTCCGTGGCGTTCGGCGCCGCGTCGATGCTCAACAACGTGCTGATCGCCTCGACGATCCAGACCGTCTCGAAGCGGGTCAGCGAGGACGACGAGGGCGCCCCCCGCACCCTGCGGCACGGGCTCGTGCTCCAGAGCACGATCGGCGCGATCGTGGGCGGCGCGCTGAGCCTCGGGGCGCCGCTCTGGGCCGAGCTCCTGCTGAACCCGGCCCTGACGCCGCTCATCCGCATCGCCGGCGCCGTCGTCTTCGCCTACGCGCTCTACGCCACGCTCGTCGGCTACCTCAACGGTCAGCGGAGGTTTCGCCACCAGGCGACCCTCGACATGACCTTCTCCACTCTGCGCACCACGGGGCTGATCGGCGGCGCGGCGATCGGCCTCGGCGCCCTCGGCGCGATGGGCGGCTTCGCGGCGGCCTCGATCGCGATCCTGCTGGTCGCCCTCGCGACCGTCGGGCTCGGCAAGGGCGGCGGCGGAGGGCTCTCGGTCAAGAGCTGGCTCGTCCTGATGGCGCCGATCTGGTTCTACCAGGCCTGCATCAACGGCATCCTGCAGATCGATCTGCAGGTCCTCAACCGCACCATCACCGAGCTCGCGCTGGCCGGCGGCATGGCGAGCGAGGCGGCCACCGCGCGCGCCAACGAGTACGCCGGGCACTACAACGCGGCGCAGACGTTCGCGTTCGTGCCCTACCAGCTCATCCTCTCGGTCACCTTCATCGTCTTCCCCTTCGTCTCGCGCGCGACGACGCTCGGCGACGAAGAGGCGACGCGCCGCTACATCCGGAACGCGATGCGCTTCTCGCTCCTCGTGCTCCTCGCCATCGGCGCGCCGATCGGCGGGGCGGCATCGGGCGTGATGCGCATCGCCTACCCCGAGCCCTACCTGATCGGCGCCGACGCGCTCGGCGTCTTGGTCTTCGGCCAGGTCGCGTTCGCGCTCTTCGTCATCGGCGCCACGATCCTGACCGGCGCGGGCCGGCCGATGGTGGCCGCGATGATCGCGCTGGTCTCGCTCGCGGTGGTGCTCGTCTCCACCCGGATCGCGATCGGCTGGGCCGGCATCGACACGGACGAGAGCGCCCTCGTCGCGGCCGCCGCCGGCACGAGCATCGGGACCGGCCTCGCGCTCGTGCTCGTCGGCCTCACGGTGTGGCGCGCGTTCGGAGCGTTCCTCCCGGTGACGAGCGCGGTGCGCGGGCTGATCTCGGGCGCCGCCGCGTTCGGCGCGGCGCGCTGGATCCCGCACGACACCGCGCTCGGCGCGCTCCTCGCGCTCGCCGGCGGCTTCGTCGTGTTCGTGCTCGCGCTGCTCGTCACGCGCGAGGTGGGCAAGCCCGAGCTCGACGCGCTGAAGGCGATCGTGCGCCGCAGGAAGGGCTGAGTCCGCTCCCGACTCCGTTCGCCCTGAGCGCGCAGCCGCAGGCTGCGCAGTCGAAGGGGCCGCGGCCGCAGCGTCCTTCGACTCGGCGCTGCGCGCCGGCTCAGGACGAACGGTAAGGGGAGGTTCTTCGCAGGACCGTGCTCGTTGTTTAGCTCCGGACCCAGTGGCCGGACCGGCCGCCGGTCTTCTCCTCGAGCCTCACCGACTCGATGCACATGCCGCGATCGACGGCCTTGAGCATGTCGTAAAGGGTCAGCGCCGCGACGCTCGCCGCCGTCAGCGCCTCCATCTCGACGCCGGTCCGATCCCGGGCGCGCGCGCGAGCCTCGACGCGCACGCGATCGGTCCCGATGTTCTCGAACGCGCCCTCCACGCCGCTCAGCGCGACCGGATGACAGAGAGGAATGAGCTCGGGGGTGCGCTTGGCGCCCTGGATGCCCGCGATGCGCGCCGCGGCGAGCACGTCGCCCTTGGGCGCGCGGCCGTCGCGGAGCAGCGCGAGGGTCTCGGGTTGCATGTGCACGACCGCGGTCGCGACCGCCTCGCGATCGGTCACGTCCTTCTCGCCCACATCGACCATGCGAGCGCGGCCTTGCTCATCGAGGTGGGTCAGCTCCGACATCGCCGGAGCCTACCACCCGCTCGGCTGTCCGCCGATCCCTACGCCTGCGAGCTCTCGCTCTTCAGCGCCGGGATGACGCCGCGCGTGCCGGTGACGCGCGCGACGAGCTCGACGCGGCTGTGCACGCCGAGCTTCGCGAAGATGCGCTTCAAGTACGTGTTCACGGTCGCGACCGTGAGCCCCGTGCTCTCCGCGATCTGCCGTGTCGACGCGCCCGAGAGCAGCCGCCCGACCACGTCGCGCTCGCGCGGCGTGAGCGGCGTCTTCTCGAGCATCGCCTGCACGTCCTCGAAGGTCCGCTGGGAGTTGTTGCCGTCGATCCGCTTCGCGAACCGGACGCCGCGCGCGAGGATGCGCACGCCCCAGCGAGCGAGGGCGAGGTCGTCCTCGGAGAGCGCACCGTAGAGGTGCAGCGTCCCGAGCTCCTCCGTCCCCACGCGCATCGGGAGCGTCGCCGCCGCCTGACCGCTCGGCGGCGGATCGCTCTGATGCACCTCCTGCCCGATCTCCAGCCTGAAGCCGCTCGCCCCCACGAGGTCGGCGAGGCGCTCGGCCCCCCGACGCCCGTAGCTGCGAACCGGATCCAGATCGAACAACCCCTCGACGATTTCCAGGTGCCGGTGTGTGAGCACGCTTCCCCCTGACCGAGAAAAATCGTCGCTCGCCGTGCCCCCCAATCGCAGAGAGCCCCCGAGCGGAGTAACCATGGGATAATTTCACCGTTTTGGACGGCCCGACTCGAGGCCACCCAAAGACGAGATTGCCC
>JAEZBP010000061.1 GCA_023427125.1 Pseudomonadota bacterium
GGGGTGTGGGTACGGCGATCACACCCCGCCCCCCGCCACGGGGGAGCGTGAGCGTCCGATCTCGGCGCTTCAGGCGCGATCGGTTGCGGACGAGGGCCGCGGCGGGCACTCTCCGCCCCGATGCGACTCGTCTTTGCCCTGGCTCTCGGCCTGGCCGCGCTCGGCTGCGGCGCCGAGCGGGGCGACAAGCGCATGGGCGAGGCCTGCACCTCGAACGAGGAGTGCCGGCGGGGGTTCTGCGTGGCGAGCGGCTCGGGGGACGAGGGGACGTGCACCAAGAGCTGCGCGAGCACCGAGGAGTGCCCGCGCGGCTGGGCGTGCTCGGGCGTGACGCAGGACAACGTCCTCGTCTGCTCGCAGGGCGCGCCCACCCCCTTCGGCATCGGAGCGCGAGAGTGACCGCCATTGACGCGCCCGCGATGACCCTGCTAGCGAACGTGCGATGAGGTGGCTCGGGCTCGCGCTCACGCTGTTCGGGATCGCTGGGATGTTCCTCCCGGTGATGAGCCTCGAGCTCGGCGCGCTCGAGAGCTACGTGCCGCCCTTCGGGATGCTGTCGGCGGGCCTCGGCGGGTGGCTCTTCGCCCGCTCGCTCGCCGGGTCGGGCCTCGGCCTCTCGGACCCGCGCGCGTGGCGCCGCTTCCGCAAGAACAAGGGCGCCCTCGCCGGAGGCGTGCTGGTCGCGCTGGTCCTCCTCCTCAGCTTCGTGGGCCCGATCTTCGCCCCCTTCGATCCCGACACGATCCACGAGTCCGCCCTGCGCGAGAACGGCCTGCCGCTCGGCCCCGGTGAGGGCGGGTTCGTGCTCGGCGCAGATCAGCTGGGGCGCGACGAGCTCTCGCGCCTGCTCTTCGGCGGGCGCGTCTCGCTGGCGGTGGCGTTCGGTGCCGTGCTGATCGCCGGCCTGTTCGGCTTCGGCGCGGGGCTCTTGTCCGGCTACTTCCGCGGGCTGACCGACGGGGTGGTGATCCAGCTCGTGAACTTCGTCCTCTCGCTGCCCTTCTTGCTCGTCGCCATCGCGCTCAACCGGGTCATCGATGACCCGTCGCTCTTCACGCTCTGCCTGCTGCTCGGCGCGCTGAGCTGGACGACGCTGGCGCGCGTCACCCGCGCGAAGACGCTGCAGGTGCGCGAGCTCCAGTACGTCGAGGCGGCCCGCGCGCTCGGGATGACGCACCTTCGCATCGTGCTCCGGCACATCGTGCCCAACGTCCTCGGGCCGGCGATCGTGATCGTGACCACGCTGGTCGCGCAGATGATCATCATCGAGTCGGCGATGAGCTTCCTCGGCCTCGGGGTGAAGCCGCCGACGGCGAGCTGGGGCTCGATGCTCCGCGACGGGCAGGAGTACCTCGGGCAGGATCCGCGCCTCCTGCTCCTCCCGGGAGCGCTGATCGTGTTGACGGTCTTCGGCTTCAACCTCCTCGGCGAAGGGCTGCGCGATGCGCTCGACCCGAAGGAGTGAGGCCTGGGCGGGCCTCGTCGCCCTGCTCTTCCTGGCGTCCTCGGCGCTGGCCCTCGCGCTCTTCCTGCCGGACGAGCCGAGCACCCCGCGCTGGCGCGGCGCCGGTCACGAAGAGCCGCAGCGCGGCGGGACCTTCGTCTTCCACCACGAGGACAACGTGCGGGGGTTCGATCCGCACACGGCCTTCGACGAGCTCTCGAACATGGGGATCAAGCTCCTCTTCGAGGGGCTCATCGACTACGACCGCGACACGCTCGAGCTCGTGCCGCGCCTCGCCGAGGCGCTGCCCGAGCAGTCCGAGGACGGAAAGACGTTCACCTTCCGCCTCCGCCGCGGCGTGCGCTTCCACGACTCGCCGGTCTTCCCGGGAGGACGCGGGCGCGAGGTCACGGCCGAGGACGTCCGCTGGTCGCTCGAGCACATGCTCCACCCCGACACCGCGTCGCCGGGGATCACGTTCTACACGCTGATCGAGGGCCTCGAGGCGTTCCGTGCGGGTGAGGCCTCCCACGTCTCCGGCATCCGGGTGCGCGACCGGTACACCATCGAGATCCAGCTCACCCGCCCCGACCAGACCTTCCTCAACGCGATGGCGATGACCTTCGCCTATCCGGTCGCGCGTGAGGCGTACGACGAGTACGAGGACGAGGTCCGGCGCAACCCCGTCGGCACCGGCGCCTACGTGCTCGAGAGCTGGGAGCCGGGGGTCGAGGTCATCTTCCGCCGCAACGACGGCTTCTTCCTCGAAGGCCAGCCCTACGTGGACCGCATGGTGTTCACGCTGGATCTCAAGCGGGACGCCGCGGTGATGCGCTTCCGCAACGGCGACCTCGATCACGTCCACCGGCAGTCGATCGCCGACTACATCGCGCTCCGCGGCCTCCCGGCGTGGGAGCCCTACCGCGTCGAGGAGCCGAACACCGACCTCTGGGGTGTCATCATGAACACCCAGCTCGCGCCCTTCGACGACGTCCACGTGCGGCGCGCGGTCGCGTTCGCGATCAACCGGCCGCACTGGCGGCGCGCGCGCGTCAATCGCCTCCTGCTCACCGGCCAGCCGATCCCCGCCACCCTGCCCGGCTACGATCCGGATCTGCCGGAGCAGCAGCGCTACGATCTGACGCGCGCCCGCGAGGAGATGCGGCTCGCCGGCCACCCGAATGGGCTCCCCGAGCCGGTGGAGGTGTGGCTCGGCACCGGCGACATCAGCCGCTTCTACGGCGAGCTCATCCAGAGCGACCTGGCCGCGATCGGCATCCGGGTCGAGCTCAAGCAGGTGGCCTTCCCCGTCTTCCTCGCGGAGACCGGCAAGCCGCGCACCGCGCAGATGCTCTTCAGCGGCTGGTCGATGGACTTCCCGGACCCGTCGAACTTCCTCGACATCCTCTTCCACAGCGGCTCGATCCGGGACACCGACTCCACGAACCGCTCGTTCTACAGCAACCCCGAGCTCGACCGCATCCTCGACACCGCGCGCGTCGAGCAGGATCGCGAGGCGCGGATCGCGATGTATCGCGAGGCATCGCGCATCATCGCGTCGGACGCGCCGTGGGCGTTCGTGTGCAGCAACCTGCAGATGGAGGTGTGGCAGCCCTACGTGCGCAACTACCGGCCGCACGCGGTGTGGAGCAATTTCTACCGAGACATCTGGCTCGATCTGCCGCGTGAGCGCTGGGACGCCGGCGAGCCGGCGCCCCGCGGCGTCGCGGCGCTCGCGCCGTTCTTCGGAGGCCTCCGCCGATGATGCGGCACATCGCCAAGCGCGTGCTGGTCGGCGTCGTCATCGTCTTCGCGGCGGTGAGCAGCATGTTCTTCGTCGCCAACACCGTCGGCGATCCCGCGATCGCGAGCCTCGGACCCAACGCGAGCGCCGAGGCGCGCGAGGCGTGGAAGCACGAGCGTGGCTACGACCGCCCGCTGCTCGAGCGCTACGGGCGCTTCCTCGTCGGCGTCGCCACGCTCGACCTCGGCACCTCCGATCGCGATCGGCAGCCGGTCTTCGACGTCATCATGAATCGCCTCCCGCGCACGCTGCTCCTGAGCGGGATGGCGCTCTCCTTCGAGATCGCCTTCGGGCTCTTGGTCGGGATCTTCGCGGCGCTGCGCCGCGGCACCCTGCTCGACACCGGGGCCATGGGCCTCGCGTTCCTCGGGATCAGCGTGCCGTCCTTCGTCAGCGGGCCGATCTTCCTCCTGGTGTTCGCGTTCCGCCTCGGGTGGTTCCCGGTCGGCGGCTACGGGCTGGACTTCTGGGATCACGTCCAGCACGGGCTCCTGCCGGCGTTCACGATGGCGATCATCGGCGCCGCGACCTACGCGCGCATCATGCGCTCCGAGATGATCGAGACGATGCAGTCCGACTACATCCGGACCGCCCGCGCGAAGGGCCTGCATCCGTTCCAGGTCGTGATGGGCCACGGCGTGCGGAACGCGCTCCTGCCGATCGTCACGCTGATGGGCCTGAGCTTTCCGCTGCTCGTATCCGGCGCGATCATCACCGAGCAGATCTTCAACTGGCCGGGCATGGGGCGCCTCGCCCTCGAGTCGATCGACTCGCTCGACGTCCCGATGATCATGGGCGTCGTGCTCTTCGCCGCGATCTTCGTGCAGGTCGGCAACCTGCTCGCCGACATCGCGGTGGCGATGCTCGATCCGCGGGTGCGGCTCGGGTCGCGGTAGCGTAGGCTCCAGCGCGATCCATGGACGATCTGCTCCTCCTGATCCTCTGCTCTCCCTCCGGCGCCGGGAAGACCACGCTCACGCGGCACCTGCTCGCCGCGCTGCCCGAGCTCACCTTCTCGGTCTCTCACACCACGCGCGCGCCGCGCGCGGGCGAGGTCGACGGTGAGGCCTACCGCTTCATCGATCGGCCGCGCTTCGAGCAGATGGTCGCCGAGAGCCGCTTCGCCGAGTGGGCCCACGTGCACGGCAACCTCTACGGCACGAGCGTCTCCGAGATCGAGCGCGCGCGCGACGAGGGCAAGCGCGGCATCGTCTTCGACATCGACTACCAGGGCGCCCGCCAGATCAAGGCGAAGCTCCCCCACGCCGTCGGGCTCTTCGTGCTCCCGCCCTCGATGGGCGAGCTGCGCCGGCGCCTCGAGGGGCGCGCGTCCGACGCGCCGGAGGTCATCGAGCGCCGCTTCGCCAAGGCCCGCGCCGAGATCGAGAACTACGCGTTCTTCGACTACCTCCTCGTCAACGACGACCTCGAGCGCGCGAAGGAGACCGCGCTCGCGATCGCGCGCGCCGAGGCGGCCCGCCGCTGGCGCGTCGCGGGCCTCGCCGAGTCGCTCCTCCGCAACGATCGCGTGAGCTGAGCTCGAAGACTGTCGCGAGGTCACGGCGCTCGGGGAACGCCGAGCGGAGCGCTCACCCTCCGCTGGACGCCGGGGAAGGGAAGCGCCGACAGGACGGAAAGTCCGGTGCCGCGCGACCGCGCGCTCGCGAAGCGCGCGCAACAGCCAACGGAGCTCTCACAAGACGTTCTGAGCCTGCTCGCGCATCCGGCTGATCGACGCCTTCATGTCGATGACGAGCCGCGAGAGCTCGGTGTCGGGGCTCTTGCTACCGATGGTGTTGGCCTCGCGCGACATCTCCTGGAGCAGGAAGTCGATGCGCTTGCCCGCGCTCTCGTCCTCGCTGCGCAGGAGATCGGTCAGCTGATCGCAGTGGCTGCCCAGGCGGGCGAGCTCCTC
>JAEZBP010000103.1 GCA_023427125.1 Pseudomonadota bacterium
CCGCGCTGGTGAGCGACATCGATCGCGACGGCTACGCCGACGTCGTGTCACTCGCGCGCGATCGGGTCGGGCTCGGCTTCGGCGATGGGCGGGGTGCATTTCCGCGCACCCACTCGTTCACGTTCACGGGCGCTCGCGAGATCGCGCTCGGCGACGTCGACGGCGACGGCGGCGTGGACCTCGCCGTGCTCGGCGACGACCTCAAGTGGATCCCCGCCGGCCCCGTCGGGTCGATGGAGCCGCGAGGCGTCGACGGAGTGCCGACCGCCCTGCGAGGTCTGTCGATCAGCGACGTCGATGGCGACGGCAAGCTCGACTTCATCGGCTGGGATCACCCTCGCCTCGTGATCCTGCGCCAGGGCGAGGCGCTGAGCTTCACGCTCGATCCCACGCTGACGCTCGCCGGCGACGCGCTCGGCCCGCGTCGGCACGTCCTCGTCGACGCCGACGGGGACGGAAGCCAGGACGACCTCGTCCTCCTCGGCACGAGCGGAGAGGACGGCCCGATCGAGCTCGTCATCGTCCCCGACGCGATCGGCCACGGCGAGCTCACCCCCGCCGCCGAGGCCGCGCCCCTCCCCGACGCGCCGCTCATGCTCCGCGCGACGCTCCCCGCCGGGTGATCCGGGCTGCGCTCCTTCGCCGGCCGCTCACTCGATGTCGGCGCGCGGCGAGCGACTAACTCTTCCGCAGATCTCTCGCTCGCAGGCCGAGCTGGTTGAAGCGCAGCCGCACCTTGCGCGCGTTCGCCGGATCGTCGCCCTCGAGGAGCCGCGCCGCCATCTGCGCGAAGTCGCCCCCGGTCTCGAGGAAGAGCCGCTCGAAGAGCTGTCGCTCGAGATCGCGCGCGACCTCGTGAAGGCCCGCCTTGGGCTCGATCGCGAAGCCGCCCTCGCGCCGCTCGGCCGGGCGCGGCGCCTGCCAGCTCGCACCGAGCAGCTCGCGCGCCAGCTTCGCCGGGAGCGGGATCGCGCCCGGAGCGCCCGCCGCGCGCCCGCGCGCGGCCGCGCCGACCGCGTCGGCGAGCGCGAACACCGTCGCGTTCGACAAGAAGAGCTCGAGCTCGCGCACGTTGCCCGGAAACGAGTGCTCGCGCAGCTCCGCGTACGAGCCGCGGCTCAGCACGAAGCGCACGCCGCGGCCGGCCTCGGGCCTTCCGATCACGAGCTCGGCGTGCGGCGGCCCGTCGAGGTCGACCGCCTCCATGTAGTCGGCGAGCAGCTCGCGATCGGCGCCGGCGGCGAACTTCTTCCGGACGAACGCCCGCAGGAGCTCCGGCAGGTCCGCGAGCCGCTCGCGCAGCGGCGGCAGCACGAGGCGCGCGGCCGGGTTGAGGCGCGCGTAGAGATCGGCGCGGAACGATCCGTCGCGCACCCTCGCCTCGAGATCCGCGTTGGTCGCTGCGACCACCTTCACATCGACGCTGCGTGGCGCGCTCTCGCCGAGCCGCGTGATGCGGCCGTCCTGCAAGGCGAGCAGCAGCATGCGCTGCGCCTCGGCGGGGAGGTTGCCGATCTCGTCGAGGAAGAGCGTGCCGCCATGCGCCTCCTCGAAGCGCCCGCGCCGCTCCACCGCGCCGCTGAACGCGCCGCGCGCCGTGCCGAAGAGCTCGGCCGCGATCAGCGTCTCGGGCAGCGCGGCCAGATCCACCGCGATGAAGGCGCCCCCGCGCAGCGTCGCAGGGTGGATGACCCGCTCGGCCAGCGCGCTCTTGCCGGTCCCGGTCTCGCCCAGGAGCAGGATCGGGAGCGAGGTGCGCGCGAGCACCGCGGCGTCTCGGCGGATGCGCGCCATCGGCGGCGAGCTCCCCCAGGTGTAGCCGCCTCCCTCGGGGATCTCGCGGCGGCGCGCCAGGATGCGCTCCACCAAGAGGCCGAGCGCGCGCGCGTCGAAGGCGTCCGCGCCGGCCAGCGTGATGAGCTCGTCGACGGCCAGCGCCTCGGCGGCGTCTTCGTAGGCGAGCTCCTCCTGCGAGGTCATGAGCACCACCGGCAGATCGCCGCGGGCCCGCCGCAGGTGCGCGAGGATCTCCACGCCTTGGAGGCGCTTTCGCCGCGCCGGATCGACGGTCTTCGCGGGGAGGAGGCGCTCGTCGGGCAGATCGAAGGCCACGTCGAGCAGCACCACGTCGACGTCGCGATGGCGGGCCAGCGCCTCGTCCGCCTCGCGCGCGTCGTGCGCGTGGGTCAGCGTGCAGCCCTCGCGCCGCGGGCACTCCCAGCAGGGGCCCGGCAGCTCGCAGCGGGTCGCGTAGTCGTAGTTGCGCAGGAGCGCGTGGGCGAGCTCGATGTAGCGATCGCCGTCGTCGATCACGAGGAGCTTCGGCCGCGCGCTCACTCGGCCTCCCTCGCGAGCTCGTAGAGCGCCGCCTCGATCTGGCGCGCGTGACCGCACGCCTCGATGCAGGCGTCGTGCTCGCCGGCTCGCACGCGCGCCTCGAGCGCGTCGATCGAGGCCAGGTGCGCGCGCGCTCGCGCGAGCCGATCGTCGCTCACTCCTCGGGCGAGCGCGTCGAAGCGCGCTGAGGCCCGCTCGCCGAAGAGATCGTAGAGATCCTTGACGAGGAGGGGCACCAGCGCGGCGGGGACCGGGCCGCTCGGCGCGACGTTCTTGGCGATCCGCGCGACGTACTTGCCGACGTCGTGCGCGAGCACGCTCGCCCTCTCGCGATCGATCACACCGTCACCATGCATCACGCCATCCTCGCGAGCTCGCGCACGATCGCGGCGGCGTCGAAGGAGGGCACCGCGCTCACCTTCCCGTAGAGCTTCGCGAGGTTGGCGAGCCGCCGCGGGGGGAAGTCGTGCACGAAGACGGCCGGCTGAGCGTGGCCCGCGTCGCGCAGCGCCGCGAGGATGAGCGTGCCTTGCTGCTCCTTGAGCCAGCGCGCGGCGCGGGCCGTGTCGCCGGCGAAGAGCCGCGCCGCGGTGCCCGCCACGTCGCCGATCAGGTCTTCGTCGCGCGCCCGCTCGAAGCGGAGATCGATCAGCATCGCGTCGACCCCGCGCGCCGCGACCTCGAGCGCCTCGCGCGCGGTGTGGGCCGTGACCACGACGAAGCGATCGGCGAGGAAGAGCCGCGCGAACTCCTCGTACTCGTCACCATCCTCGATCACCAGGAGCAGCGCCATCGATCGCGCATTCCAGTCTTCTCGGGCCGCGGTGTAAAGCGTCTTGCTTGAACCCGGCCTCCGCCTCGGCGATCCTCGCGCCGGTGAGGCGCTGGTGGCGAGTGATCGGAGCGGTGGTCGTGGCGGGGGCGCTGGTCGCGTTCTTCACGGTCTACGACGGCGCGCCCGAGCCGCAGCCGGTCGGGCTCGAGGCGAGCCGGCTCACCGACCGGTGGATGGAGCGGATCGAGGAGCAGGCGAAGGACGGCTACTGGTTCGTCGTGCGCGGCACGCATCCGGGCGATCAGGTCGTCGCCGCCGGCAGCGCCGCCGAGCTCACCCACGCCGCGGTCTTCGATCGCGAGCGCGGCGAGATCATCGAGGCGGTCGGCAGCGGCGTGCACCGCGCTCCGCTGCGGGAGCTGATCGCGCAGTCGTGGCGCGTGCAGCTGATCGAGCCGCGCGGCTACTCGGAGGAGGAGGGCCAGGCCGCCGTCCGACGCGCGCGGACCCGCGTCGGCTACGCCTACGACTGGCTCGGCACCCTCGGCCTGCAGTCGGATCGGCGCCTCTACTGCACCGAGCTCGCGCTCGACGCCTACCGCGCCCGCGAGCGCGGCTGGATGCCCGAAGGCGTCATCCACCCCGAGCACATGACCCGCTTCGGCCGGCTGGTGTGGGACTCGGGAGCGCGCCCCGACGAGATGCGGGCGTCGTCGATCTCGGCCGAGCTCCGGCGCCGCTTCGCGCGGCCGATCGAGGTGGCGCGCGGCGTCGACTACGCCGCCGAGGTCGCGCCCGGCCTCTATCGCGGCGGCCAGCCCGACCAGCAAGGCATCGAGTGGCTCCGCGATCACGGCGTCCGCACGGTCATCAACCTCCGCCACTACCACGGCGAGACCGAGGGGGAGCGCGTGCGCGCCGCCGGGATGCGGTACGAGCGCATCCCGCTCGAGTCGACCGACGCGCCGACCGAGGAGCAGGCCCGCCGCTTCCTCGCGATCGTCCGCGACCCCGAGGCGCACCCGATCTACGTCCACTGTCTGCACGGCGTCGATCGGACAGGCGCGATGATCGCGCTCTACCGGATGGAGGAGCAGGGCTGGACGAACAGCGACGCGCTCGCCGAGATGGAGCACTTCGGCGCGCACGGCATCCTCCACGATCTGCGGCGCTGGGTCGGCAGCTTCGTCCCCGCGCGCGA
>JAEZBP010000112.1 GCA_023427125.1 Pseudomonadota bacterium
GCGCGATGGCGCTCGCGGTGGTGCTCGCGCTCGCGCTCTCCGGCTGCGAGGTCGAGCCCTTCTGCCTCGAGCGCTGCGGTGGGGAGGACGGCGGCGCCGACGGAGGGCAGCCGCGGGCCGACTCGGACGTCGTGGTCCCGGACGGCGGCCCGAGCGTGCGGGACGGCTGCGTGCCCGGCGCCACCGACGAGTGCAACGAGGTCGACGACGACTGCGACGGCTTCGTCGACGAGGACGTCGACCTGACCACCGACGGCCGCCACTGCGGCGCGTGCGGCGTGAGCTGCGATCGCACCGGCGCGCAGACCGAGTGCAGCGACTCGGCCTGCGGCTTCGTCGCGTGCTTCGACGGCTTCATCGATCTGAACGGCGACACGGCGGGCCCCTTCGCGGACACCGACGGCTGCGAGTACCGCTGCTTCGCATCGAACGGCGGCGTCGAGGCGTGCGACACGATCGACAACGACTGCGACGGCGCGGTGGATGAGGACTTCGACCTCGACGGGGACGAAGGCAACTGCGGCCGCTGCGGTCAGGTGTGCACGTTCTTCCGCGTCACCGCCGCGACCTGCGAGGCGGGCGTCTGCACGTTCGACGAGAGCGCGTGCGTGCCGGGCTACATCGACGCCAACGGCATCGACTCCGACGGCTGCGAGTTCGAGTGCACGCCGAGCCCGAGCGGCATCGAGGAGTGCAACGGGCTCGACGACGACTGCGACGGCACGACCGACGAGGGCTTCGACCTCGACACCGACGTGTCGAACTGCGGGCGCTGCGGGCGGGTCTGCACGTTCCAGCACGCGACGCCGAGCTGCACGACCGGGACCTGCGGCTTCGATCCCGCGACCGACTGTGAGCCGGGTTTCAGCGACGACGACGGCGTGCAGCTCAACGGCTGCGAGTACCCGTGCACCCCGACCGCCGATCCGACCGAGATCTGCGATGGGCTCGACAACGACTGCGACGGGCGCGTCGACGGCGCGACGGCCGACGCGGGCGGCGCCTGCAACCAGGCGCCGAGCGGCGTGGCCACCGGCGTGTGCACCGACACCGGCGTCGTGACGTGCTTGGGCGCGAGCTTGGTCTGCGTCGGCGCCCCCGAGCCGACGGTCGAGCGCTGCAACGGCCTCGACGACGACTGCGACGGAACGCCGGACAACGCGCCGGTCGACGTGGGCCGCGTGTGCATGCCGGCGGTCGGCACGTGCACGGCGGGCTTCAGCGTGTGCAACGCGGGCAGCCTCGACTGCGAGCGCGCGGTCGGGCCGGCCCCCGAGACCTGCAACGGCCTCGACGACGACTGCAACGGCGTCGAGGACGACGCGCTGACCGATCCCGGCATCGGGTTGGCCTGTGGCACCGACACCGGCGTGTGCATGAGCGGCACGCTGAGCTGCGCGGCCGGCCGGCTCACCTGCGCAGGCAGCATCGGCCCGACCGTCGAGACCTGCAACGGCCTCGACGACGACTGCGACGGCGTGGCCGATGACGATCCGATCGACGAGGGCGGCGCGTGCGGTTCGGCGATCGGCGCGTGCGTGCCGGGGAGCGAGGCGTGCGTCTCCGGCGCGCTCGTCTGCATGGGCGGCGTGGGCCCCACGATCGAGACCTGCGACAACCAGGACAACGACTGCAATGGGTCGGTCGACGAGGCGCTCACCCGAGGGTGCTACACCGGCGCGACCGCGACCCGTGGGGTGGGCGCATGCCGCGATGGAACGCAGGCCTGCAGCGACGGGAGCTACGGCGTGTGCGCCGGGCAGGTGCTGCCCTCGCCGGAGACCTGCGACGGGATCGATCAGGACTGCGACATGGCGGTCGACGAGGGAGTCGTCCGGAGCTGCTACACGGCAGGGCCGCCCGCCACGGCGGGGGTCGGGCTCTGCCGCGCCGGCATGGAGGTCTGCAGCGCCGGAGCCTTCGGCGCGTGCCTCGGGCAGGTCGGGCCGGTCCCTGAGATCTGCGACGGTCTCGACCAGGACTGCGACGGGCGCGTCGACGAGACGGTGGGCGGCGGACCGCTGGTCCGGAGCTGCTACGCCGGACCGGCCGGCACCGCGGGCACCGGCACGTGCGTGGCCGGCACCGAGACCTGCCGCTTCGGCGCCTACGGCGTGTGCGCCGGGCAGGTGACCCCGACCATCGACTTCTGTGGGGACGGGATCGACACCGACTGCGATGGGCTGAACGACACCCAGGAGGGCTGCTTCGCGACCGGCGCGGAGCGACGGATCGACACCGCGGACAACCGACACGCCTATGACGTGCGGATCGCCAGCTCCCCGAGCGGCGCCAACGTCTACGCGGTGTGGGTCCAGACCGATGGGTCGGGCACGGTCGACATCTACTTCGCTCGCTCGACCAACGGCGGCGACACGTGGACGAGCCCGACGAACCTCACGTCCGGCGTGAGTGAGCGCGCGGTGCGGCCCGAGATCGTGGTCGGCCGCGCCGGCGGGCAGGACGTCGTGCACGTCGCCTACCAGCTCGTGTCGAGCGGGGTGCGGCAGATCTGGACGCGCCGCTCAACCAACTCCGGCACGAGCTTCCAGTCGGCCATCTCGCTGGCCGGGACCGCCGAACGCGACGAGTTCAAGCACGGCATCGCGACCGACCCGACGGGCGCTCGCGTGGTGGTGGCCTGGGAGCGGCTCAACACCGCCACCCTCGACCGCAACGTGCTGGCCAGGGCGAGCACCGACTCCGGCGCGGGCTGGTCCTCGCAGCGCGTGGTCTCGCGCAACACCACGACCGGCTCGGCCTTCGCCGGCGAGCCGGTGGTGACGGTGACCGGCACGGGCCGCTTCGTCTTCGCGTGGCGCGAGGCGAGGCCGACGAGCGGGAGGACCAGCTTCGACGTCTACGCGACGTGGGCCGATGACCTGAACAGTGACATCCCGACCGCGCGCGAGCAGCGGCTCGACGGCGACGCGGGCAACAACCGCGCGAGCGATGATCTGCGGATCGGCTCGGCGGGCGACAACGTCTACGTGGCGTGGGTCGACGTCTCGACGGCGATGGGCGGCGGCGCCGACATCGTCTTCGCGCGCAGCACCAACAACGGCGCGAGCTACGAGCCCGAGCGGATCATCGACGACCCGGGGATGGCGCTCTCGGACTCCTCGGAGGTGACGATCGCGGTCGATCCGCGTGGCACCATGAGCGCGACCGACGATCGGATATTCCTCGCGTGGACCGACACCCGCGATGGCACGCAGATCTACTTCGCGTCGAGCTCGGACAGCGGCGCGACCTTCACGGGCGCGGTGCGCGCATCCCAGGCGAACGGGCCCGTCCCCGGCGTCTCCGACTCGCC
>JAEZBP010000158.1 GCA_023427125.1 Pseudomonadota bacterium
GCCTCGAGCACGCCTCGGGCAGGCCGGCGAGCGTCACGCGGGCGCTCTCCGCCACGCCCGCGTCGGGGTCGGCGCCGAGCTGGACGAGCAGCGTGACGAGCTCGTCGCCGCGGCCCGGGATGAGGCCCTTGGCCGCCATCGCCTTGGCGGCGGTCGGCGCCGACGGGTCGCCGAAGCGGCGGAGCCCCTCCGGCAGCTCGTCTCTCGAGAGCGGCAGCGACATCTGAGAGCGCCTGGCTATCGAGGCCGGGCCTCCGAGTCAACCTCCCCGCGAGCGCCGAGGGGAGCCTGGGACGGAAGTGCCGCGGAGCTCGCGGCCTGCGCGCGCGGATGCGCGCGCCAGCGACGCTGTGATGGTTCGAGGGGCCGTGTCATAGTGGCCGGGCCGCGCCTCCCGGGGCGCTCGGAGATCCACGATCGATGACCTCGCTTCGTTTCTTTTCGGCCCCGCTCCGCTCCTCTTCGGCGGCGCTCCGCTCGGGAATCGCGCACGCGGGAATCGCGCTCGCGCTCCTCGCCGCGTGCGACGGGCCGCCGCCGACGACGCGCGACGGAGGCATGGACGCCGACCTCCCCCTCGACGGCTCGATCTTCCCGGACGGCACCGTCTTCTGCGAGACGGACGAGGACTGTGACGACGGCGTGGGCTGCACCGAGGACGTGTGCCTGTCCATCGGGAGCTGCCGCAACTCGGTGATCCCCGCGGCCTGTGACGACGGGGTGTTCTGCAACGGCGCCGAGCGGTGCGATCCCACGCGGGGCTGTATGCCCCCCATCAGCCGCGAGACCTGCAACGACGACGACGTCTGCACGATCGATCGCTGCGACGAGGCGACCGATCGGTGCGCGCACTTCCCGCGCGACCTCGACGAGGACGGCGACGTCGACTTCTTCTGCGCGGGCGGGGGCGACTGCGACGACCGCGACAGCACCGTGAGCTCGATGAACAGCGAGGTCTGCGCCGACTTCATCGACAACGACTGCGACGGAGAGATCGACGAGGCCGACTGCGGCGCGCCGCCCTACGACACCTGCGACGATCCGCTCGACGTGAGCGCGGGGGGCTTCTTCCTGATCGACACGACCGGCTCGAACGCCGACTACCCGACCACCTGCGGCGGGAGCGGCCGCCGCGATCTCGTCGCGACGTTCACGCTCGAGGAGGCGCGCTCGGTGCGGATCGAGGGGGAGGGCGACTTCTTCACCGTCACCCTCGCGCTGCGCAGCGACTGCGACGACATGGCGGCGGAGATCGCCTGCGAGAGCGGCTTCCCGGGCATGATCCGCCGGCGCTCGCTCGAGCCCGGGACGTACTACGTCCTCGCGTCCTCGAGCGTCGTCGGGGAGATCGGGCTCACGGTGAGCTTCGGCGAGCCGGTCGACCCCGCGACCAACGATCTCTGCGCGACGCCCGTCGCGATCGATCCGGCCGTCTCGCCGACCGTGAGCGGGAGCTTCGCGGAGGTGGGCGACGAGGCGACGATCGGCTGTGGGTTCAGCGGCTCGCCCGACCTCTTCTACACGTTCACCACCACGGCCGAGCAGGACGTCGAGATCACCGCGCTCTCGTCCACCGGCGAGAGCCTGACCTGGTCGTTGCGCCCGGACTGCGGCGGCGCCGATCTGCGCTGCGTCTACGGCGCGCCGGCCATGGGGCGCGTCCACCAGCTGCCGATGGGCACGTACATCGTGGTGGTGGAGGGGCCGAGCTGGGCGGACGTGGACTTCACCCTCGACGTCCGCTTCCACCCGCCGAGCCCGCCGCCGCCCGGCGACACCTGCGCCTCCCCGCTCCCCGTGACCCTCGGCACGCCGGTGGCCGGCACGCTGCTCGACAAGCAGGACGACCTCGACGTCTCGTGCGGCTTCCGCTACCGCGCCGTGGTGCACACCTTCACGCTCGCCGCGGCCTCCGCCGTCCCCGTCGAGCTCGACGCCGGCGTGGTCGCCAACATGTCGATCCGCAGTAGCTGCGAGGGGCCGGCGGAGGTGCGCTGCGCCTCCGGCAGCCCGCCGCGCGCGCGCCTCCGCAACATGACCGCCGGCACGTACTACGTGATCGCGGAGTCCTCGCGGGCGAGCGGCTACACGCTCAGCGTGGACGCGACGACGCCCCCCACGGTCCCGGTCGAGGTCGCCGACAACGACAGCTGCCCGAGCGCGCACGAGGTGCCCGCGACGGGCGGCCTCTTCCACGGCAGCACGGCGGCGCCGCTCGTCAACGACTACACCACGGCCCTCTGCGGCTCGAGCGCGGGCTCGAGCGACGCGGCCTACCGGCTCTCGCTGACCTCCCGGCAGCGGGTCGTGATGTCGACGGAGGGGTCGAGCTTCGACACGGTCCTCCACGTGCACCGCGACGCGTGCACCTCCGGCGCGGAGCTCTACTGCGACGACGACGGAGGCGACGGATCGACGAGCTTGATCGATCGGGTGCTCGACCCGGGCACGTACTTCATCATCGTGGACGGCTACTCGAGCGCGTCGAGCGGCGAGTACTATCTCGAGGTCATGGTGAGTGATCCTTGAGAGAGCGGGCTTGCGCGAGCGGGGCTCGCGCGAACGGGGCTTGAGGGAACTGACATGCACCGCTTGGCAATGAAGAGAAGCCTCTCTCGCGGGACCGTCGTGTGGTCGGCGCTCGTCGCGCTCTCGGCGCTCGCCGCAGGGTGCACGCAGATGACCACGCCTCCCGAGCAGGACGCGGGCCCGACGCGGGACGGCGGCTCGGACGGCGGGGCCGCCGAGGACGGCGGCGTGCTGCCGCCGCCCGTCATCGAGACGTGCGTCGAGGCCGGCTCGACGCTCGGCGAGGCGTGCTCGGGCGGCTGCGACGACGGCTGCTACTGCAACGGCGTCGAGCGCTGCGAGGAGGGCGTCTGCGTCGCCGGCGAGGCGCCGTGCGTCGACGAGGTCGAGTGCACCGCGGACGTGTGCCTCGAGGAGGCGAACCGCTGCTTCCACGAGCCGCAGCACGAGATGTGCACCAACGGCGACGCCTGCGACGGCATCGAGCTGTGCAACCCGACGCTGGGCTGCGGCCCCGGCGCGCCGCCCTACTGCAACGACGAGTCCTCGTGCACGGTGGACTCGTGCGATCCCGAGATGGGGTGCGTCTTCTCGGCGCGCGACCTCGACGGCGACGGCTACACCGACGGTGGCTGCGGCGGCGAGGACTGCGACGACGATCCGCGCTTCGGGACCGACATCCACCCGGGCGCGACCGAGATCTGCGACAACCGCCGCGACGACGACTGCGACGGGATGCGCGACTACAACGACAGCGACTGCGCCCCGAGCAACGACACCTGCGAGACCGCCGTGCTGCTGCCGGGGGCGGGGACCTACTCCGGCTCGACGCGCAGCCCCCTCGTCGGGAACTACACGCTGGGCTGCCGCACCGGCGCCGGCCCCGACGCGGTCTTCCGCTTCACGCTCGCGGAGATGTCCGACGTGCGGGTGACGGTCGCGGGCGGCGGGACCAACGTGGCCGTCGCGCTGCGGCCTTGGGCGCAGTGCGCGTCCGGTCCCGACGACAAGTGCAACAACGGCGCGCCGCCGACCTTCTTGCGCCGCAGCCTCCCGGCCGGCGAGTACGCGATCATCGTGCAGGCGAGCACCGGCGGCGGCGCCTTCGACCTGAACCTCCGCATCGACCCGCCGACGGAGATCCCGCCGATCGACGAGTGCGGGCCGGGCACCGAGGATCTCTGCGGCGGCGCTCCGTGCACCACGCTCGCGGGAGCGGTCTTCACCGGCATGTTCGCGGACACCGAGGACGACTACAGCCTGAGCTGCGGGACGAGCTCGCGCCGCGACGCGGTCTATCGCTTCACGCTCGACGCGCCGAAGGACGTCACGGTCCGCGCGACCTCCGGCCCCTCCACCTGGACCACCACCTACCTCGCGCTGACGACCGACTGCGCGTCGCAGGCGGCCGAGCGGCGCTGCATCGCGAGCAGCTCGGCGGAGATCCGCCAGCGCGAGCTCGGCCCCGGCACCTACTACCTCATCGTGGAGTCCGGCGACGTGAGCTCCGCGACCTACTCGATGACCGTGACCATCACCGATCCGGTGCCGCGCGTGCCCGGCGACGCGTGCTCGACGGCGGTCGACATCTCGGAGGCGACGCTCGGCGGCGGCGGCATGGGGAGCGCGAGCGTCGGCTCGCTCGAGCTCGACTCGGGGACCTCCTGCGGCGGCACGTCGACCAGCTATCGCGACGCGACCTTCCGCTTCACGCTGCCGACGACGCGCGACGTGACGCTCACGACCAGCGTCGGCACGAGCTTCCACTACGTGTCGCTGCAGACGGCGTGCGGCGATTCCTCCAGCGACCTGCGGTGCTGGAGCGGGAGCGGGACGCTCGGTCAGTCGTGGCGGAGCCTGCCGGCGGGCGAGTACTTCGTGACGATGGCCATGAGCGTCACGTCCGGCACCGCGACGGCGTCCCTCATGACGCGCGAGCCGACGCCGATCCCGCCGAACGATCAGTGCCCCGGCGCCATCACGCTGGCGAGCGGCGCGAGCGAGAGCGGCTCGACGATCGGCTTCGAGGACAACGCGACCGGCGGGACGTGCGCCGGGGGCTCGAAGCCCGATGCGTTCTACCGCTTCACGCTCGCGTCGCGGATGAGGGCGATCGTCAGCGTGAGCGACGCCGACGATCCCGCGACGACGACGTTCTGGGTCACGCTGCGCGCCGACCCGTGCGGGACGGGGACGCAGCACGGCTGCGTGAGCGGCACGACGGCGACCGTCAACGCGGTCCTCGAGCCCGGCACGTACTTCCTCCAGGTCGAGTCGAACAGCACCGACACGTCCGACTTCAACATCTCGGCCGCGTTCTTCCCGCCCTGAGCCATGGCGTGTCTCCGCTTCCTTCGGGGGGGAGCGTGGCTCGCGGTGCTCCTCGTGGCGATCGTGGCGCTGGCGCCTTCCGTCGGGCACGCGTGGCATCGGCTCCCGCCCGGCGCCGACGGCTGGCGCGCGGCGGGCTTCGAAGGCGTGCGGGGCGTCACCGTCGGGCCGATCGAGAGCAGCCTCTTCCCGGGCCGCGGCTACGGCAGCGAGTCGAGCGCGGCGCTCCTCGACTTCCTCGCGCGGCGCGGCGTCAACTGGATCTCCATCACGCCCTTCGGGCGCCTCTGGGATCTCTCGAGCACCGAGATCCAGATGGACTTCGAGGCGCCCTACGAGGAGAACCGGCGCGCGGTGCGCGCGATGATCGAGCAGGCCCACGCGCGCGGCATCCGCGTGCTGGTGATCCCGCACCTCTGGGTGGAGACCGGTGGGTGGCGCGGGGAGATCGAGCCGGGGAGCCCCGAGGGGTGGGCCGAGTACCAGGCGTCGTATCGCGCGTTCGTCACGCGCTGGGCCGCCGACGCGGCGCTGGCGGGCGCCGACGCCTTCTCGATCGGCGTCGAGTGCAAGAGCTGGTCGGGGCGCTTCGGAGGCTACTGGCGCTCGCTCATCGAGGAGGTGCGATCCCTCTACCCGGGCCTCCTCACCTACAGCGCCAACTGGGACGAGGCGGAGGACGTGCTCTTCTGGGATCAGCTCGATCTCGTCGGCATCAACGCGTTCTATCCGCTCGCCGATCACGAGGGCGCGACGTTCGACGAGTACGTGCGCGGCGCCTTCCGAGCGCAGGAGGGCGTCGCGACGCTGGCGGCGGTGCTCGAGATGCCCGTCCTCTTCGTCGAGGTGGGGTACACGACGCGCACCGACGCGGCGGTGGAGCCGTGGCTCTGGCCGGACGGAATGAGCGACGTGGTGGTCGACGAGCGCGAGCAGGCGCGGGCGCTGCTCGCGAGCTTCCGCGCGTTCTTGCCCGAGGAGTGGTTCACCGGCTTCTTCGTCTGGCGCTACTACGCGGATCTCGACGACGTGAGCCAAGAGGCGATCTGGGGGTTCAGCCCGCACGCCAAGCGCGCGGAGCGCCTCCTCGAGCGGGTCTTCGCCTCGCCGTGGGGCGCCGACGTGGGGCCCTACGCGTGGGTCGACGAGCCGCTCGGCGAGCCGCCGAGCTGGCCCGCCGTGCTCTCGGCGCTCCGCCCCCACCTGACCTCGACCGTCGTGCCCCGCTGAGCTGGCCGGCGGTATAGTGGGCCTCATGCGCACCTGTCCTCGCTGCCGTGTCTCGATGCGAGCGCGCACGCTCGCGTGGGCCGAGATCGACTCCTGCCCCGAGTGCGGTGGCGCGTTCTTCGATCCGGGGGAGGCGGTCGCCGTGCACACCGCGAGCGCGGAGCCGGGCTGGCTGATCGC
>JAEZBP010000202.1 GCA_023427125.1 Pseudomonadota bacterium
GGGCGGCCCCTTGCGCACCGCCTCGGGCCGGGCGGACACGCTCGGCGACGGCGGCGTGCGCCGCGCCCGGGTGCCGAACCCGAACGCGGGTGATCGCCCGCCCCCCACGGTCAACACCCACGGCGAGCTGCGAGAGCGCGCCGAGGACGCGGAGCAGAGCGCCGGCTGGCGTCTCGGTCAGGTGCGCGCGCGGATCGAGCTGGTCGAGACGCGGGTCATGCACCTGCGCGAGGCGGTCGCCACCGTCGAGCGGGGCGGAGACGAGGCGGCGATCGAGCGACAGCGCACCGTCCTCCGGCGCTTCGAGGCGCGCCTCAACGAGCTGCGTGCGGAGGAGCCCGCGCTCGAGGCGCAGGCGAGGCAGGACGGAACGCTCGGCGACGTCGCGCGGGGCATGCAGGAGGGCGCCGCCCCGACCCTGCCGACCCGCGCGCCTCCGGCCGCGCCCTGATCGCTCAGCCTCCAGCCCGCTCCGGCCCGCTAGGCGGATCGGAGTCGGTCCGCGGCCGGCCGAAGACCTTCGAGCCGGGCGGCACCGATCGCACGAGCCACACGTTGCCCCCGACCACCGAGCCCCGGCCGATCACCGTGTCCCCGCCGAGGATGGTCGCGCCCGAGTAGATGGTGACCTCGTCCTCGATCGTCGGGTGGCGCTTGCCGAGGACCTCGCCCTCGCGGTGCGGCACGCTGAGCGCGCCGAGGGTCACGCCCTGGTAGAGCTTCACGTCGTCGCCGATCACCGCGGTCTCGCCGATGACGACGCCGGTGCCGTGGTCGATGAAGAAGCGCTCGCCGATCCGCGCGCCGGGGTTGATGTCGATGCCCGTCACCGCGTGCGCGTGCTCGCTGATGATGCGCGGGATCATCGGGACGCCGGCGAGGTAGAGCTCGTGGGCGATGCGGTGCGCGGTGATCGCCTCGAGCGCCGGGTAGCTGAAGACGATCTCCTCCACGCTGGCTGCCGCGGGATCGCCGGCGTACGCGGCGCGGACGTCGCCGTCGAGGGTGCGGCGCAGGCGCGGGATCGCGCGCACCAGCTCGATCACGACCTCTTCGCTCGAGCGCGCGCTGAGCGGGCTCTTGCGCGGGCCCTCGGGTGTCCGCCCCATCGACGCCTCGTAGGTCCGCGCGCGCTCGATCTGCTCGGAGAGCACGTGGTGCACCGCGTAGAGGTGCTCGGCGATCTCGTGGCGCAGGTTCTCCTTGCTCAGCGCGCGCGTGCTGTAGAAGCCCATGTAGAGCACGGGCTTGAGCCGCTGGTAGGCCTCGACCACCGCGCGCTTGTTGGGGAGGGCGGCGCTCTCGAGGTTGTCGATCGCGAGCTCGCCGCTGTAGCTGAGGAACGCCCCCTCGATCGCCTCCTCGAGCTCGCTGAATCGCCTCGGCACCTCGCGTCGCATCTGGGGCCTCATCCTCGGGGCGGGCTCGCTCCCGCGAGCCGCAACATACCTGCGTGGGCCGATCCGGGAAATCATGTCGGCCGCTTCATGGGGTCGCGATCCGGTCTCTGCAATCCTCGCCTCGGCGCTTCCGCGGCCGCACCGCGTGTGTCAATCTCGCCCCGATCCGAGGACTCCGTGTGAGAGCCACCGTCGTCATCCCGACCTACCGGCGCGCCGAGCGACTGCGCGCGCTCCTTCGATGCCTCACCCACCAGGACGGCGATCAGCTCGCGCGGGTGGTCGTCTGCGACGACGGCTCGCCCGATCACACCGCGGAGGTCGCGCGGAGCTTCGAGGGCCGGCTCCCGCTCGTCTACGCGTGGCAGGAGGATCGCGGCTTCCGGGCCGGGCAGGCGCGCAACCTCGGCATCGCGCGCGCCGTCGGCGACGTCGTGATCTTCGTCGACGACGACGTCCTCGTGAGGCCCGACTTCGTGCGGCAGCACCTCGAGGCGCACGCGCCGCTCGCCCGCGAAGGGCGCCACAGCGTCGCGATCGGCTACCGCCACCGCACCGAGCAGCTCATGGGCGAGGTGCCGTCGCTCGAGCTCATCCACGCGGCCGAGCGCGACGACCGGCTCGTCGAGCTCGAGGGCCCGGTGAGCGCGCACCCCACGCCCTGGGTGTACGTCTACTCCTGCAACTTCTCGGTCTCGCTCGGCGGGCCCGAGCTCGCCTTCGACGACGGCTTCTCCGGCTGGGGCATGGAGGACACCGAGCTCGGCTACCGCCTCTGGCGGGCCGGCTACGCGATCGTCGAGGCCGACCGCGCCCGCGTCCTCCACGTCGAGGATCCGGCGCCGCGCGATCCCTTCCGCTGCGAGATCCGGGCGCTGCCGCCGAGCTACGACAGCTACGTGATGAACGCCGTCTACTTCATGGACAAGCACCCCGAGGACACGATTCTCCGCGCGTTCGTGCGAAACGATCTGCGCTGGTACGTCCTCGACGATCACGGCCGCTGGGTGAAGAACGGGTACGAGAACGACGTCGACGCCGTGATCGAGCGCTGTCGCGCGGAGCTGTGCGCGTCCCGGCGGCTCGTCGCTCCGCCTTCGATGTCCATCCGAGAGATCGCATGAGAGCCCTCCTCCCCACGCTGAAGCCCACCCTCGCGCCGCACCCGGCGCTGACCCGCCCGCTCGACGAGCTCGCGATCGAGCTGACGGTCTACTGCAACCTCAAATGCGAGATGTGCAGCGTCTGGGAGCTCAAGCAGCACGGCGTGGCCTTCGAGCGCGCGATCGAGCTGCTCGATCAGGCGCGCAGCCTCGGGGCGCGCACCTTCACGCCCTGCGGCGCCGAGAGCTTCATGCGCAAGGACTTCCTCGACATCGTCGAGCACGCGCACCGCATCGGCTTCGAACGCCAGGACATCGTGACCAACGGCACGATGATCACCGACGCGCACCTCGATCGGCTCGAGGCGTGCCCCTCGGTGGCGCTCCACATCAGCATCGACGGGCCCCGCGCGCTCCACGACGAGCTGCGCGGGGAGGGCAACTACGACAAGTCGGTGGAGACCGCGAAGAAGTGCGTGGCGCGCGGGATCGAGGTCGGGCTGAGCGGGGTCATCCTGAAGGAGTCGCTCGATCACCTCGAGCACCTCGTCTCGCTCGCCGCCGAGCTCGGCATCCCGGAGGTCAGCTTCCAGCCCTTCCAGACCGAGATCAGCGGCCCCGAGAAGGACATCCCGCGCTTCTCGCTCCTGCGCACGCCCAAGGCGCGGATCATCGCCGCGCTCGAGCGGCTCGCCGCGCACGCGGAGCGGCTCGGCGTCACGATCT
>JAEZBP010000212.1 GCA_023427125.1 Pseudomonadota bacterium
GGACTGGGACATCGAGACCGATCGGATGGTCTGGTCGGAGCGCACGCGGCGCATCGCCGGGATCGGGGCGGACGAGCCGGTCGGTCGCGAGCGCCTCCTCGCGATGGTGCCGGAGGAGGAGCGCGCCGGGCTCGAGGCCGCAGTCGCGGCGGCGCTCGCCCCCTCCCGCGAGGGGGGCCTGGTGCACGAGTATCGGCTCCTGCGGGAGTCCGACGGAGACGAGCGCTGGGTGAGAGCGAGCGCAAAGGTCCTCTTCGACGCACACGCCAATCCGGTGCGGATGATCGGCACCGCCCTCGACGTCACGGAGGAGCGTCGCGCGCGGGCGCGCACGGTCTTTCTCGCCGAGGCGAGCCGAATGCTGGCGTCGGCGGTCGATCTCGACGCGGCCATCAACCGGCTCGCCAGCCTGGCCGTGCCGCTGATCGCCGACTTCTGCGTCCTCGATCTCGTGCCGCCCGAGCGAGAGCTCCGCGCGCGGTCGGTGATCGCGCACGCCGACCCCACGATGGACCGGCGCGTCCGCAAGGCCTATCGGCGTGCGCGCGCGCGCGGAGGCCCGATCGCCCACGTGCTCGAGACGGGCGAGCTGCTGCACTACCCCACGCTCGACGAGGCGGCGCTCTCGGCCCTCGGACCCATGCTGCGCGTGCTGATCCGTGAGATCGACCTCCGCTCGTTCCTCGCCGTGCCGATCTTCGATCATCGGACCCGGGTCGGCGTGCTGAGCCTCGGTCAGACCTCTACGCGCCGCCTGAGCCAGGAGGACGTCGTCTTCGCCGTCGAGCTCGCGAGCCGAGCCGGCGACGCGATCGGCAACGCCGTGCTCCTCGAGCGGGCCAACCGCGCGGTGCGGCTGCGCGAGCAGATCCTCGGCATCGTCTCGCACGACCTGCGCAACCCGCTCGGCGTGATCTCGATGGGGGGGCAGCTCCTCGCGTCGAGCCCGGCGCTCGCGGCCGATCCGGCGGCGCAGGCTCAGACGGAGCGCATCCGGCGCGCGTCCGCGCGCATGTCGCGTCTCATCAGCGACCTGCTCGACATGTCGAGCATCCAAGCGGGTCGTCTCTCGCTCGACTGCGCGCGGCACGCGCTCACGCCGATCCTCCTCGAGGCGATCGAGGGCCACGCCCAGACCGCGAAGGAGCGAGGTGTGTCGCTCGAGGCGGAGCTCGACGTCGAGGGCATGGCTGCGCTCGTCGATCGCGATCGGCTGCTCCAGGTGCTCACGAACCTGCTCGGAAACGCGATCAAGTTCTGTCATGCCGGTGGCCACGTCGTGCTCTGCGCGGAGCGGCGAGGCAGAGACCTCGTCATCGCGGTGCGCGACGACGGCCCCGGTATCGCGCCGGAGGACTCGGCGCGGGTGTTCGAGCCCTACTGGCACAAGTCGGCCGCCGACCATGGGACCGGCCTCGGGCTCTTCATCTCGAAGAGCATCATCACCGCGCACGGCGGTCGGATCGGGCTGGAGAGCCGCGTCGGCGAGGGCACCACCTTCTGGATCACGCTCCCGATCGCCGCCTGACGCCTGGTCCGGCTAGCCCGGATTATTCGCGAGGGCGCCAGGGGCAGGCCGTAGCTCGTCGAGGAGGCTTGGTCGCACGCCCGAAGCACAGCGAGGAGCGTAGTTTTTCTACGTGACGAGCGAGCATCGGACGTACGGCCAATGCTTCCGGCGAGATGCGGTGTGACACGGCGCACTCGTGAATAGTCCGGGCTAGAGCAGAAGGCGCGCGGTCAACGCTCGAGCATCGCGAGCAGCGTCGCGATCGGGAAGGGCTTCTCGAGGCGCGGCACCCCGCCGAGCGACTCATCGCGCTGGTGATAGCCCGTGCAGAGGATCACCCGCAGCTCCGGGTCCCGCGCGAGCAGGGCGCGCACGAGCTCGCCGCCGTCGAGCTCCGGCATGACGTAGTCGACGAGCGCGGCGTCGATCTCGCCGGCGTGCGCGTCGAAGAGCTCGAGCGCCTCGCGCCCGTTGCGCGCGCGAAGGACCCGATGCCCTGCCTGCTCGAGGCCCGCGGCGGTGACGTGCAGGATGTGCTCTTCGTCGTCGACGAGCAGCACGAGACCGCCGTGGACAGGCTTGAGCGTGCTCTCGGTCCCCGCCGGGAGCGCGCCCTCGTGGCGGGGCAGCACCACATGGAACGTCGAGCCCCGCCCGAGCTCGCTCTCGACCGTGATGGTGCCGCCGTGCTTCGCCGCGATGCCGCGCGCCGCCGCCAGCCCCAGCCCACGGCCGCGCGCCTTGGTGCTGAAGAACGGATCGAAGATGCGTGATCGCGCCGCGGGATCGATCCCGCGTCCATCGTCGGCGAACGAGAGGCGCACGTAGGAGCCAGCCTTCAGGGTTCGGTCCCGCACCAGCGCGTCGGCCTCGTCGAGCTCGAGCGCGTGCACGTCGATGCGCAGCTCGCCCCCTCGCTCCATCGCCTCCACCGCGTTGACGACGAGGTTCAAGACCACTTGGAAGAGCTGGCCGCGATCGCCCTCCACGCAGGCGAAAGGGGCGGGCGGGGGCGCAAGCACGACCCGGACGTTCGGCGGGAGGCGCGCGATCTTCAGCGCGTCCTCCACGAGCGTCTGGGGATCGAGGGGCGCCGCCTCGTGGCTCCCGCCGCGCGAGTAGGCCAGGAGCTGGCTCGTCATGTCCGCCATGCGCTCGCCCGAGGTGCGGATGGCGTCGAGGAGCTCCGCGCTGCGCGGCTCCTCCGCGTGATCGAGCGCCAGGATCTGCACTGCGGCCAGCATGCCGTGGAGCACGTTGTTGAAGTCGTGCGCGATGCCGCCGGCCAGCGTGGAGAGGCTCTCGTCGAGCTGCTGCCTGCGCATCGCCTCCTCGGCCCAGCGTCGCTCGGTGACGTCGGTCATCGTGCCCAGCACGCCCGTCACCGCGCCGTGCTCGTCGCGCTTGAAACGGCAGAGGATCTGCATCCAGCGCTGCTCGCCGCTCTTGGCGATGAAGGGTGCCGCGTGGCGATAGGTGTTGCTCCCGCCGCCGATCGTCTCGTCGACCTCGCGAAGGACGATCGCCCGCCGGTCGGGCTCGATGAACTCGACGAGCGGCGCCCCGAGGCTCTCGTCGATGCGGTAGCCGAGCTGGCGCTCCCACGCGCGGTTGAGGAAGGTGATCCGCCGCTCTCGGTCCGTCTCGAAGATCACCTCGTGCACGTTGTCGACGAGGTAGCGGTACTGCGCCTCGGTCTCGCGGAGGGCCGAGCGGATCTGCTCGCGTGCGACGGAGCCGCCGACGATGGCCGCGATCAGCTGGAGGAAGGTGACCTCCTCCGCGGTCCACTCGCGCTCGGAGTGGCAGTCGTCGAAGCCGACGAAGCCCCAGAGCTGCTCGTCGATCATCACCGGCACGAGGCACACGCTGAGGATGCCCTGCGGCTCGAGCACCGCGCGGAGCTTCGGCTCGAGCTCCCGGGTGACGCCGGCGAACGCCTCGCCTCGGCGCAGCACGTCCTCGAGCACGTCCGACGCGTCCGCGTAGGCGAGCTGGACGAGCGTGGGGTTGTCGATCTCGGGGCTGACCGAGGTGTGCGCCCACTCGAAGCGTTGAGTGCAGCGGGTGCGGCCGGTCTCGGGCTCGACGTCGTTCTCGAAGAGGTACATGCGATCGACGCCGACCGCCTCGCCGATCACTCGGAGCGTCGACCCGAGATCGATGCTGCGCCCGCGCGAGAGCAGCCCCGCGAGGCCCGCGAGGACGTCGAGCAGCGACGAGGGCCGCAGCGGGAAGCGCCCGCTCTCGTCGACGTCGATGGCGCGGGTGCTCGGCTTGGCGATCACGCGGGGGACTGTACCTCGCACGCCGGGGTGCAGTGTAGGTGGTGCGTCGACGTCGAGCGGCGCCACGTGCGGCGGTTTGCCACGCGGCGGCGCGCGGGTGGGCTCCGTCGAGGTCTCCGCTGACAAGCACGCGAGGGTGACTATCCCGTAATAGGGAGTTTGCGATGATGCTCCACGTCGGCATCAGCGCTGCGCGTGACGCCGAGCGGGCAGCCCACGAGACCATCGGCGAGGCGCGCCGCCATGCGCGCGCGGGCGCGTTCGCGCTCGTGCTCTGCACCGACGGCTACGACGTCGACGCGCTCGCGGCGGCGATCACCCGCGAGCTCGGCGAGATCCCGTGGGCGGGATGCTGCGGGGCAGGCGTGTTCGCGGGCGTCGAGATGATCGAGCAGGGCGTGGTCGTCGGGGTGTTCGACGGCGCTGACGCGTCGTTCGGCGTCGGCGTCGGCG
>JAEZBP010000239.1 GCA_023427125.1 Pseudomonadota bacterium
GTGCACCACCGCGTCGAGCGTCGGCGCGAGCCGCGCGAGCACGGCCGGATCGACCCCGCAGAGCGGCTCGCGCACGTCGCCGTCGACGACGTCGATCTTGCTCTCGAGGAACGCGAGCAGCCCGTCGCCGTGCCGCTCGCGCAGCGGGCGCAGGGCCGGGCTGCGCTCGAAGATGGCGCGCACCCGAGCCGCCGCCGGCTCGTCGCGCCGTCCCCTCACGAGCAAGGTGATCTTGCCGATCTGCGGGACGCGCTCGAGGAGCAGCGCCGCCCACACCTTGCCCAAGAAGCCCGTGAACCCCGTCAGGAGGAGGTGCCGGCCGCGCAGGGCCGGTGCGATGTCCGCTCGCACGCGTTGGACGTCCATCATGTGTTCTCCTCACCGCTCGGAAGCGGCCATACGGATCGCTCCGCTGCGTAACGGCATGCCGACACCTGCGGTCGCGCCCTCGCCGCTCGGCCTCGTCGGTGTCGGCATGCCGTCACTCCGCTCGCTCCGTGATCACGAGGCCTCGACGATCGGCCAGTCGAGATCGCGCGCGACGCGGCGCAGCTCGCGATCCGGCGTGACCGCGCACGGCAGGCGCGCCGCGCCGAGCAGCGCCGAGTCGGCGGCGCAGCTGCCGTACGCGCAGGCCTCGGCGAGCGCGATCCCGCGCTCCTCGAGCCTCTCCCGCAGCATCCGGCCGCCGATCGCGGGGCCGATCACGGGCTCTCGGAGCACGCCAGTCGCGCGGCCGCGATCGTCGAGCTCCATCGCGTTGCAGATCACCTCGTCGGCGCGCAGGTGCTCGGCGAGCGGGCGCACCACCACGTCGAGGTTGTCGCTCAAGATCACGAGGCGCATGCCCTGCGCGCGGCAGCGCTCGAAGAGCTCGAGCCCCACCGTCGAGAGCGCGGGCACGAGGTGCTCCTCGGCGTAGATCTCGCCGAGCACGATGAGCCGATCCTCGCTCGTGCCCTCGAGCGTGGCCCACGCGAGCTTGCTCGCGCGCGACGGATCGCGCGCGGCGAGCGGGGCCGCGAGCGCCATCGCCGAGAGGCCGAGGAGCCGCGCGCGGACCCGCTGCGCGTTGGCGACCATCCACGCCGCGGCGGTCAAGGTAGGCCGCGGGCTGAGCGTGCCCTCGAGCCGAAAGAGCGCAGCAGGCATGTTGGATCGCGTCGCCATCACCCTCCGAAGAGGAGCGGGGATAGCAGAGGTAGACTGACGTGTCAGTTCTTTTTGGGCGACCGCGCGGTCACGAAAAGAGCGGTCTGACCAGTGATCGCCCTGCGTACTCGGGCGACTGCGCTACCAGCCCCTCGGCTCCTCGGGGTCGTGGTGCGGACTCTGGATCTCGGCCTGGAAGGCCTCGAACGTCTCGAGGGTGGCGCGTGAGAAGCGGCCGAGCGGGACGACGTGGAAGAGCGCGTCGCCCTCGTTGACGACCGGCAGCTGGGTCATGCCGATGACGATCGACTCGTGCGGCGCCCGCACCGGCACCGGCTCGTGGCCGTAGGCGTCGCCGATCGTCGCGATCGGGTCCCCCTTCGCGACGCGCGCCCCGAGCGACGCGCGGCTGCGGAGGATCCCCCCGGCCGGGGAGCGGATCCAGTGGCTGCTCGAGGTGACGATCGGCTCGCGCACCGGCCGCGGTGCTTCGCGCCGCGTCGGGAGCATGTCGAGGTAGTGCATCGTCGCGAGCACGCCGCGCAGGCCCGCGCGGATCGCCCACTCGTCGAAGCGCAGCGCCTCTCCGCCCTCGTAGACGACGATCGGTACCTTCCGCTCGGCGGTCGCGGCGCGGAGCGATCCGTCGCGCACCTCCGACTTGAGCACGACGAGCGCGCCGAAGTGCTTGGCCATCGCGAGCGAGGCGCGGTCGCCATCCGTCACCCGCAGCTGCGGCAGGTTCGTCCGATGCTGCGCGCCGGTGTGCAGATCGATGCCGTGCGTCGCCTTCGCGACGATCTCGGTCATGAAGATGTGCGCGAGGCGCGCGGCCAGCGAGCCGCGCTCCGATCCGGGGAAGCTGCGGTTGAGATCGCGGCGATCGGGCAGGTAGCGCGAGTAGCCGCTGAACCCGAAGCCGTTGACCACCGGCACCGCGATCAGCGTGCCGCGCATCTTCTCGAGCGCGCGCATGCGGAGCAGCCGGCCGACGATCTCGACGCCGTTGATCTCGTCGCCGTGGATCGCCGCGCTCACGAAGAGGCTCGGCCCCTCCTTGCGCCCGCGCACCACGTGCACGGGCATCGAGAGGTCGGCGGCGGTCGGCAGGCGCGCGACCGGGATCTCGATCGTGCGCCGCTCGCCGGCCGGGATCTCCACGCCTCCGATCGTGATCGGCGGGGCCAGCTCGCTCATCGAGCCCGACCTCGGGGCGAGAGCCCCTCGAGCACCAGCCGATGCAGGCGCGCGAGATCGCGCTCGAGCGCGTCCCGCGGGTGCGCGAAGAGGTCGGGAGGCTGGAACGCGCGGTACGCGAGCAAGAGCGCGCGCGCCGTCTGGTCCGGCTCGCCCGCCGCGAGCTCGCCCCGCTCGGTCGCCTCGCGCAGGAAGCGGGCGAAGAGCGCGTGCTCGGCCTTCACGAACGCCTGGTGGGCCTGCTCGATGGCGGGGCAGGAGCACGCGAAGAGATCCGCCCCATGCGCGCCCTCGGTCCCGGAGCCGAGGAACGCCTCGATGCGCGCCGAGAGCGCGAGCGCGAGCCGCTTCTTCGCCGGGCGCCCGCTGCCCCAGGCCACCTCGATCGCGGTGAGGACCCGCTCGTGCCGGCCCCGCGAGAGCTCCTCGAGGATCGCGTCTTTGCTCTTGAACTCCAGGTAGACGGTGCCGACGCCGACGCGCGCCTCCCTCGCGATGTCGGCCACCGTCGACTTGAAGGGGCCGTAGTGGGCGATGACCCGGCTGGCGGCGGTCAGGATCACCATGCGCCGCGGTGTGTCGTTCATGCGAGAGCTCCAGGGGATTGACGTGGCGGTGAACGATTTTAGATTTCGTTCATCTCTCAGGCAACGCTAACGGACACGCTGGGGCCCTGGAAGGCCGAGTTTCCCGGAAGGCAAGGCGAAGATGAAGATCCCGAACGACGTGCTCGCGCAGCCGATCCCGCTCCTCCCGCTCCGCAGCGGCATCGTCCTGCCGGGCAGCGTCGTGACGCTCCCGGTCGGACGCAGGCGCTCGCGCGCGCTCGCCGAGGCGGTGCCGGTCGACGGCTTCGTCGCGGTGGGCGTCCAGAAGGACGCGACGGTCAACGATCCGGCGCTCGACGATCTGCACCCGGTCTTCGTGCTCGCCCGGGTGCGGCAGAAGAGCGAGCGCGGCGATCGAGGCATCCTCTTGCTCGTCGAGGGCGTGACGCGCTTCCGCGCGCTCGAGCTCGTCGGCCGCGAGCCCTACCTGCGGGTGCGCGGCGAGCTCCTCTCGGAGCTGCGCGGCGCGAGCGAGGAGGCCGGCCTGCTCGCCACCTCGCTGCGCGAGAAGCTCACCGCCGATCACGGCGTCACCGACCGCAGCTTCGCGCAGATGCTGCGCGAGACCGCCGATCCGGGGCGCCTCGCGGATCGGCTGGCCGTCTGGATCGACGCGCCGCACGAGCTGCGGGTCGAGATCCTGCTCGAGACCGACGTGCCCTCGCGGCTGCGTCGGGTGATGGAGCTGGTCGGCAAGGCCAAGGCGAGCGCGGAGCTGCGCGACGCCATCGACTCCGAGGTCCGCCGCGAGCTCGGCAAGAGCCAGAAGGAGGTCGTGCTGCGCGAGCAGCTCAAGGCCATCAAGAAGCAGCTCGGCGACGAGAGCGGGGACGAGCTCGGCGCGCTGCGCGAGAAGCTCGAGGCGGCCGAGCTCCCGGAAGAGGCTCGCAAGCAGGTCGAGCGCGAGCTCTCTCGCCTCGAGTCGATGGGCAGCAACGCGCCCGACGCCCACATCGCGCGCAAGTACCTCGAGCTCGTGGCGGACCTGCCGTGGGGTAAGCGCGCGGCGGCGAGCGACGACCTCGGCGCGGTCGAACAGGTCCTCGCCGACGATCACGAGGGCCTCGAGGAGCCCAAGCGGCGCATCCTCGAGCACATGGCGGTGCTGAAGCTGAAGGGCTCGGCGCGCGGCACGATCC
>JAEZBP010000331.1 GCA_023427125.1 Pseudomonadota bacterium
AGCCCCTTCGAAGCGGACGGACGGGAGCCCCGCCGAAGGCGGGGCCCCGACCTCCATGGCGCGCAGCGCCGCGAAGCGCGAGAGCCGCGAAGCGCGAGAGCCGCGAAGCGCCGCGCAGGGCACGGAAGCGCCCCAGCTCAGCGCAGCACGCAGGCGGCCTCGGGATCGTCGAGGCGAACTACCAGCGCGCTCGAGATCACGAAGCGCAGCGTGCTCTCGCGCACCTCGAGGAAGCTCAGCTGCAGATCCTGCGAGCAGACCAGCGGCCCGACGTCCGGCGAGACCAAGACGCCCGTGCCGTCGAGCACATGACTCTTGTAGATGCCGCCGTCGGCGAGCCGCCGCAGGTGATCGAGCGCGAGCACGTCGCTGCCCTCGTACTTGCGGAAGAGCTGGTTGTAGAGCGCCGGCGCGAGCACGAGCGCGAAGGGGCCGTTCACTCGGGCGGCGTCGAGCCGGTCCGCGGCCTGGATCACGTCGCCGATCGCGCCGCCCGCCTGCGACCAGTCGCTCAGCCCCACGCGCTGCACGCCCTTGTGGTGGAGGATGCCCTTGAGGCCGACCTCGGAGACGCCGTGGTAGACGAGGTGCTCCTCGGCGAGCGCCACCGTCTCGGCGGCGTCCTCGGCCGGGCTCGTGTCGAGCGGGATGCCGGGATCGATCGCGCCCTCGACCCCGCGCTTCGGCAGATCGAACGACGCGTACACGGTGGGCACCGGGATCGCGCGCCTCGACGAGACCTTCGCGCCGGTGTCGCCGAGCGCCGTGTCGTGCACGGGCCCGACCTCGAGCGACTCCACGCCCGCGCCGAGCGGGCCCTCGAAGTCGAGGAAGCGGCGCGCCGTCATCATCGAGCGGGCGCGCTTGAGGACGGCCTCCTCGATGCGCGCGAGGAGCGCGTCCGGGAGGCCGACCGGAGGCGCGGGGCGGATCATCGCTGGGGCTCCTCGATGCGACCGATGGTCCGACGCCGGCCGTCGGTCGGCCCGCTGGCCGCCGCAGCCGCCGCCTCGCCCTCGGTCGCGCTCTCCTCGACCGCCAGGACCGGCTTGTCGGTGAAGAGGTACTCGCGCAGCATCGACGCGAAGTCCTCGTCGTTACGGCGGCACCACTCGAGCAGCATCACGAAGTGCTCGACCTCCTCGCGCTGGTGGTGATCGAGGATGCCGCGCAGCTCGGGGCTCGACGTTGCCTGCATCCGCTGGCGGTACCAGTCGATCGCCTCGAGCTCCTCGCGCATCGAGTCGATCGCGCGCTTCATGTCGATCGAGCGCTCGCTCAGCTGCTCTCGTGGCTCGTGGTACTCGGTGCCCATCGATAGTCTCTCTGTCGAGAGACCACTAGGACCGTGCTCTCGGCGGACAACGTCACCGCGAGGCCAGCGCGCGGAGGCGGCGCTCGATCAGCCACTCGCCGAGCGCGGCGGCGTTCCGCGGCTCGGCGGGCAGCGGGCTCGCCGCGCGGGCCTCCTCGAGCATCGCCTCGAGGTGCGGCCACCGGGCACGATGCGTGGCGTCGAGCGCCGGATCGATCGTCGCCTTCTCGCCGCGCTCGCGCTTGAACGCGACGAGCTCCTCGAGACCGCCTTCGCCGTACTCGGCGGCGTTGGCGAGCACGTCCGCGCGGAGCTCGCCCGTCCGGAGCAGGTGCACGCCGGTGAGCGCCACGCGGTAGGTGTAGAGGAGGCTCTTGGCCTGCCGCCGCGTCTCGTGCTCGCGGCGCATGCCGGCGAAGTACCCGCGGTAGTGGCCGAAGAAGCGGGTGCTCAGCGACCCCGAAGCGAGCTCGGCGAGCGCGCGCGTGTCGTCGCTCTCGACGAGCTGGAGCGGCGAGAGGATGCGCTCGAGCATGTTGCCGTTGCCGCGCAGGAGCAGGCCGAGCGCCTTCTGCGCCTCGTGCGTGGTCAGATCGTGCTCGACGCCCTCGAAGTCGAGGAGCGCGTCGTGGGTCTCGCGCGGCACCTCGAGCCCGAGCAGCGCGCGGGCCGGCGCGAGGTGGATCCCCTTCAGGTCGACGTCGCTGTCGTGCGAGGGAAAGCCGTAGTGATGCGAGCCCGTCACGCCGCAGAGGATGAGCTCGCCGGGCGGCGGGTGCGCGGCCACGAAGCGGCGCGCGCGATCGAGATCCGGGATCAGCATCCGAGCACCTCCGAAGCCAGCTCGTCGGTGAGCGCGTCGAGCGCCTCCTCGTCGGGCGCGTCCGGCAGGGCCGAGCGCACCTTGGCCTCCGCGATGCGCGTGCGCTCCTGCTCGACGTGCGCGAGCAGCGCGTCGTAGCTCCACGCCCCGTCGCGCACCGCGAGCAGCTCCTCGCGATCGGCGATCCGCCGCACGCGGAGCACGCCGGTCTCGAGGATCTCGACCGCCATCCGCGTCAGCCGGACGAGGTGCATCGCGTGCTTGGTGTCGTAGCCGTGCGCGGCCTCGAGCACGGCGCGCGCGGGGTTGCGGCTCTTCAGCCAGTGCTGGTGCTGCTGCCACTCCTTCATCGCGCGAAGGTAGCGCCGCTCGCGATCGAGGAGCGCGAGGAAGCTCGGCGTCAGCTCGGCCTCCTCGAGGCGCCCGTCCGCGAGCAGGGCCTCGGCGGCGCCGAGCTGATCCTTCGGGATCACGGTGCGCTCGGGCAGCCCGAAGTCCGCGCGCGAGGGCTGCGCGAGGGGCGGCGACAGGAGCCAGCGGCGGTGGCGCTGGATGCGGCCGAGCTGCGAGAGCGCGTAGCTCCCGAAGGTGTCGGCGACGCGCTTCGAGAGGAAGCGCTCGCGCGCGTCGATCAGCCGCTCTCCGGCCGGGTGGGCGATCGTGCGATCCTCCTCCTCGGTGAAGAGGATCTCGAGGACCGTCGGGTTGTTCGCGCACGCGAGGCGCATGAGCTTGCGCAGCTCGAACCACACGTGATCGGCCGAGTGCTCGAGCTGCTCGGGCCCGCCGAGGAAGCCGAGGTACGCGCGGCGCGGCGCGACGAACACGCCCTTGCGATCCACGTCCGAGCCCTCGCGCGCGAGCCCGTACGCCCGGCTGCCGTGGATCGTCTCGAAGAGGAGCGTCGTCACGCTCTATTCGCTGGCGCGCGCCGTCGCGCTCCGATTCTCCATGCCTTCAGCACATAGCAGAGATCACAGCGCCACGCGGCCGTGCAGCTCGCCGTCGCCCGGGTGCAGGCGCTTGCCTCGGAACATCGCCTTGGCGGCCTCGTAGGCGTAGCGCATGCCGCGGGTGCCCGACTCGTCCCAGTACTCCGCGGCGGTCGCGCGCACGTGCAGGATCACGAGGCGCGGATCGTCCCTGCCCTCCGGGAACCACGCTCGCCACGGCTCGCGCCAGAGCCGGTCGATCATCTGCTCGTCCCCGACCAGCTCGGCCACGCCCGAGACCGAGAGGTAGCGGGTCTTGCCCTGGCAGGTCACCAGCACGTTGCTGTCTTTCAGGACCTCCTCGACCTTGCCGGTGCCGACGGAGGTCACGAACCACAGGTCCCCGTTGTCTTGCACCTCGGCGAGGGCCATGGGGCGCGCGTGCAGGGTGCCATCCGGGTTGCGGGTACACAGCATCCCCGTGTCGAAGTGCTCCAGCACCTCGAGGAAGCTTCGCTTCTCGTCCATCGTCGTATCCTCCTCGTCAGGCTTCAGACGCAAGCGGTGTTCCCTTGGAGTGGAGCGCCGATCGGAGTAGACGGAGAGGCGATGGTGCAGCGGGGGCTCGTCCTATGTCTCGTGGTGGTGGTGTCGGGCTGCACGTCCCGTCACGGCGCCACCGGCGAGCCCATCCCGCTCGAGCGCTTCTGCGCCGCGTTCTTCGATGCGATGTGCGAGCCGCTCGGGCAGTGCGAGTGCGGCGAGGCCGCCATGGCGATCTGCCGGCTCGAGGAGTCCGAGCTCTGCCGCGGGTTCCCGAGCGCCGCGATGGTGGCCGCGGTGGACGAAGGTCGCCTGCGCTACGACGCGGCCGCCGCGCGGGCGCTGATCGACACGATGGCGCGCCGGGGCGCGACCTGCGCGAGCTTCGTCGACGCGATCGACTGGCGCGTGCGCGATCTCTTGAGCGTCGGTGGCGTCTTCGAGGGCACCGTCGCCGCCGGCGAGCCCTGTCGAGTGCTCGGCTTCGAGCTCATCAGCGAGTGCGCGCTCGGCTCCTGCGCGCTCATCGAGGGCGCTCACGTGTGCCGGGCCGCGGTCGGCCCCGGCGCGCCTTGTGACGGCACGCATCAGTGCGCCGATCTCGACGCGCACCTGACCATTGATCTCGGCGTCGAGCGGCTCTCGCTGCGCTGCGCCCCGACCGAGGAAGGAGGCACGTGTCAGGCGCGGCTGCCCCAGGGGGCCGCCTGCGCCACGGACGCGGACTGCGAGAGCGATGCGTGCGAGGGGACGTGCCGCTCTCGCGCGCTCGGCGAGCCGTGCCGGAGCTCGCGCGAGTGCGAGTCCGGCTACTGCAGCGTGAGCACGCTCGCCGGCGCGCGCGGCGACGCGCCGGGCGGCGCGAGCTGCGACGACCCCGCGGCCTGCG
>JAEZBP010000442.1 GCA_023427125.1 Pseudomonadota bacterium
GGTAGACCGCGCGCGGCATGTTGACGCGCTTCGCTCGGGGCCCGGGCAGCACGCGGATCGGATCGAGTCACCCCGCCGTGTATTCACGCCGGCCAACCCGGATCGAACTTCGGGCCGCGGGTACTAGCGTGCAGGTCAGCGTCGGCACTGGCGTACTCCGCGGCTGGCGGTCGGAGCTCAGGGAGGAGATCCAGCCGGTGGTCACGGCGCTCATCGTCGCCCGCCTCCAGCTCGCAAAGATGGTCTGCGAGCCGTCCTAGCTGTACGGCGCGTGCCAGACTTTCGGGCATACCCTTTCAACTTTCGGGCGCGCGCATCGAGGCCCCTCCCTGTGCTTCCTTGAGCGCGTCTCTGACGACGTGTTAGTAGGGGCTCGATGAGCCGCTTCGCAATCTCCGTGGACACCTTGAGCGACCGCCTCGACGCATGCGCGCTGAGTCCGCGTGCGCGCTCGCTCCTCGCTTGGTACAGCCGGCGCTGGGATGGCGTCGTGCTTTGGATCGACGAGCCGTGGGCGGAGGTCGAGTACGCGGAGCTCGCGACGGATCAGAGCGTGGCGATGGCGGTGTTCGCGGCGCCCGTCGACGTCGACGGCGGGCTCGTCCTCGACAATGAACATCTGCTCGGCGACGACACGGCCCGCAACCGAGCGTGCTTCGTGTTCCTCGAGGAGGTGCGCTGTCGCGATCTGGCCACCACTCCCGACACCCACGCGGTGTTCGCGGGTGGGCTCGTGGTCGAGCGGCTCGCCTGCTTCGCGGCTCCCGACGCGACGTCCGTGGTCGAGAAGCGCTTGCACGCCTCCCTCGTGCTCTCGGGTCTCGGCGACAGCAACGTCGAGCTGGTGGCGCGCGCGAAGAAGAAGGTGGGCACGCTCGTCGAGTCGCGTCGCGCGCTCGCTCGCGCGCTCGAAGGACCGCTCGCGACGATCGCAGAACGACTGGAAGACGAGGCGGTGTGGGAGGTCGCTCGCGACGTGGCCGCAGGCGAGGAAGAGCTCTGAGCGTGGCGGCGCGCGGTCTTGAACTAGAAGCGAGCGCCGCCGGGCGCGGGCGTAGGCGGGAGGTGGCCGACGACCTCGATCCGACCGGGCTCTCGAGCTCCGTGCCGGGCTCCATCTACCGTGATCACTACGAGGAGTGGGTCGCCGACCTCGGGCGACGCGTAGCGGAGAACCCCTCGGCCGCTTGGGCGTCCGCGGCGATCTCGCGGTCGAGCTCGGCGCGCGGGATCACTCGACGGCGAGCACGGAGCACCGCGGCGGCGACGGTGACGACGTCGGGCGTGCGTCCAGCGCACGTGGCTGTGATCCACCTCCTGCGCGCACCCTAACCGGCCAGAATCGGCCGATCCGCGGCCGAATAACACTATTCGCTGCTCGAGGTGCCACACGGTGAGCGGTAGCGCGAGGCGGCTATGGTCCTCCGACCACATCGCAGTCGCGCAGGCGCATCACGGTTAGTGTCCGGTCCGGCTCGAGCGCCACTATTACGTCAACTTAATGCTTAATGCTAATGCGCATGTACGAGCATTGCGCAGCACGAGCATCTCGCGGTCGTTGCGTAAACCTCCTCGATCGGCGGCGTTCAGCCGCGGATCGAGGAGGCGCCATCGACTGCCGCCAGCGGGATCCGCACCTCGAAGCGGCTCCCGCGACCCGGGCCGTCGCTGTGCGCGACCACGGTGCCGCTCGACGAGCCTCCGTACGAGGTAGAGCCCGAGGCCGAAGCCCACGCCGGTGTGCTCGTTCAGCTGCTCGTACGCCTCGAAGACCGCGTCGAGCCCATCCTCCGCGATGCCGTGCCCCGTGTCGCTCACGACGACGAGAGCCTCTGACTCGCGCCGGACCGTGAGCTCGATGCGGCCGCCCGCGTCCATGTGCCGCGCGGCGTTCGTCAGGAGGTTTGTAAACACCTGCGTGAGCCGGTCGTGGTCTCCTTCGATCATCAGCGGGTGCTCGCACATCCGCACCGTGAGCCGGTGGCTCCCGCGCTCGACGTCGGCGCGGCTCGCCTCGACGGCGTCCTCGATCGCGAGGCGCAGATCGAGCGGGGTGCGCCGCACCTCGACCTTGCCCGCGCGGATGCCGGCGACGTCGCTCAGATCCCCGAGCAGGCGCAGGAGGACGCGCAGCTGCCGGTCCATCCGGGGCGCCACGTCGCGCACGTTTTCCGGCGTCGGATCGCATTGGAGGAGGAGGGTCACGCCGAAGGAGATGGAGGCCAGCGGGCTGCGTAGCTCGTGGGCGAGGAGCGCGAGGAAGTCGTCCTTGCGCCGATCGATCCGCCGCAGCCGCGCGTTGGCGCGCTCGAGGGCGCGCTGCGCCGCGTCGCGCTCGGCGACGCGGAGGCTGAGCTCATCGACGAGCCGGCGCTGCTCCTCGCGCACGGCGAGCTCGAACGCCTGGTGCTGCAGCTCGAGGAGGGTTCGCGCCTTGGCACGCACGACGGCCGGTACGATCGGCTTGATCAGGAAGTCGATCGCGCCGAGCTCGTAGGCGTCGACCATCCGGGCATGGCTCGACGCGTCGCCGGTCACGAAGATGATCGGAAGCTGGCTCGTGCGACGCCGGCTCCGAATGAGCTGCGCGGTCTGGAGCCCGTCGAGGCCGGGCATGTGCACGTCCAGCAGCGCGAGGGCGAAGTCGTGCTCGAAGAGGATGCGCAGCGCCTCGTCGCCCGAGAACGCGGTGACCACTCGTTCGCCGAGCTCGGCGAGGGCCGCCTCCATCGCGAGAGCGCTTCCGCGGTCGTCCTCGACCAGCAGGATCCCCTCGGGCCTCCGAGTCTCCGCTCCCCTCACCATGGATGAATGAGTCTCACCCCGCGGGGCTGCACCGCAATAGGGGCCGCGAAGCCGGTGCTCGTCACGCGCGCGCGCGCCGCAGGCGGAGGGTCCGGCGCCGCATCCTCGAACGGCCATCGGATCCGTCCGTGGCGCGGGTCGCTCCACGACGGCGGTTGCGCGGAGCGCCCGCCGCGCCGCGGCGCGGGCGCGGGGGTGAGG
>JAEZBP010000482.1 GCA_023427125.1 Pseudomonadota bacterium
CGCCTCCCTCGAACGGCGGCGTCCACTCCTTCGCCAACGGCTGCTACGCGATCGACGCGACCGCGCCGGGCAGCGATGACACCCGCTGGCTGACGCGCTCGGACGACGGCCTCGCGTTCGCGTTCACCGCTCGCGAGCTCGAGTCGGCGTCGCGCTTCTTCCTGAAGCCCGCCGACCTCGGCACCTATCTCTTCTACGACGAGGAGGGCGGCTACCTCGTCTCGGAGGAGGGCGCGCTCGTCCGTGAGGAGACGCTGGCCTCCGACATCCTCCTCGTGGACGACAGCTACGTCTCGCCCGCCGAGTGGGAGCTCGAGGTGTCGCCGCACGACGCCGAGCGCTTTCAGCTCCGCCACCGGCTGAGCGGCCACTATCTGACCCGGACCGGCCTGAGCGCCGACGCCGAGGCAGCCGGGGTGATCGCGCTCTATCCGGTCAACGACTGCCGCGAGTTCCCCGAGCTGAGCGTCGACGCGGAGGGCGAGGTGGCGCCGCCGAGCTTCGACGACGGATCGCTCTTCGGGATCGTCGACACCCACTCGCACCTGCTCACCAACTTCGGCTTCGGCGGCGGCGGCATCTTCCACGGCGCGCCCTTCCACCGGCTCGGCGTCGAGCACGCCCTCCCGGACTGCCGGCAGTTCCACGGGCGTGACGGGCGCGCCGACCTGATGGGCTACGGCTACGACCAGGGCGACGCCGTCGACACCGAGGCCCTCTTGGTCGCGGCGGTCAGCGGCCGGCTGCCGGAGTTCAATCACAACACCGAGGGCTATCCGACGTTCAGCGACTGGCCGAGCGCCCACGACAGCTCGACGCACCAGACGCAGTACTATCGCTGGCTCGAGCGCGCCTGGATGGGCGGGCTGCGGCTCGTCGTCCAGCACGCGACGACCAACCACGTCATCTGCGAGCTGGTCACCGGCACCGACGCGCAGCCCGTCCGCTACTCGTGCAACGACATGGTCGCGGTCGATCGCCAGATCGCCGAGGCGTACGCGATGGAGCGCTACATCGACGCGCAGGCGGGCGGCGCCGGCCGAGGGTTTTTCCGCATCGTCACCTCGCCGGCCGAGGCGCGCGAGGTGATCGGGCAGGGCAAGCTTGCGGTGGTCCTCGGCATCGAGACCTCGACGCCCTTCGACTGCTTCCCGACCGCTCGCGAGGGCTACCCCACCTGCGACGAGGCCCACGTCCGCGCAGAGCTCGACCGCTACCACGACCTCGGCGTGCGTGCGCTCTTCCCGGTGCACAAGTACGACAACGCGTTCTCGGCCGGCGACGGCCACCGCACGATCATCGAGCTCGGCAACTTCGTCAACACCGGCCACTGGTCGAACTTCACCGAGGACTGCCCGGCGATCCCCACCGTCTTCGATCGCGGCGACGTGACCTTCGGCGGGCTGAACATGCCGCGCGACGAGTACGACGCGCCGCCGCCCCACGACATGAGCGGCTTCGCCGAGGATCCGATCGGCGCGCTCTCGCCCTTCCTCTCGCAGCTCCAGGCGCCTCGGCTCGAGGGCGACTACTGCCAGAACGCGGGGCTGACGCCGCTCGGCGAGATGCTGATCCGCGAGATCATGCAGCGCGGGATGATCCTCGAGATCGATCACCTGCCGCGCCGCTCGTACGTGCGGGCGTTCGAGATGATCGAGGAGGCGGACTATCCGGCGGCGGGCACCCACGGCCTCCACAACGACGGCCGGCTCTACGCGCTCGGCGGGGTCTCGAAGGTGGGCCTCGACCGCTGCGCCGATCCCGACGATCCGAGCGCGATGACGCGCTCCTTGCGCGCGCGGGTCGAGCGGATCACGGCCGCGGGCGGGTACCCGGCGGAGGGCTTCGGCTTCGACCTCAACGGCTTCGCCGGCGCGCCGGGGCCGCGCTTCGGCGCGGGCAGCCGCTGCAGCACGCCGCAGTCGAACCCGATCACCTACCCCTTCGACTCGTACGCCGGCGACGTCACGTTCTCGGAGCCGCGGGTCGGCGATCGGACGATCGACTTCAACACCGAGGGCATGGCGCACATCGGGCTGATGCCCGAGCTGATCGAGGACGCGCGCCGCGGCGGAGCGACCGACGCGGACCTCGAGCCACTCTTCCGCTCCGCCGAGGGCTACCTGCGGATGTGGGAGCGCGCCGAGGCGCGCGCCGCCACGATGCGGTGAGCGCGCTAGCCGCCGAGGTAGGTGATCGTGATGCCGCTCGCGGCCTCGCCCTCGCACCGGTCGCCGGGCAGGCACTCGCAGCTCGAGCAGCCGTCGGGGTAGGGCTCGCAGGTGTAGCTCGTGGGTACGCCCGCGACGTCGCTGGTGGTGCGCTGGCAGTACTGCGTGACCGCGTCGCAGCGCCGGTCGGGCCCGCACTCGAACGACACGCAGGGCGGCGGAGGAGGGTGCGCCTCGAGCCGGGTCCACGTGCCTCCGCTGCACTGCAGGAGGTTGCAGAACCCGCACGGGTCGATGCATCGGCCGCAGAAGCGGCCCTCCTCGGAGCACGGCGTGCCCAAGGCGGCGGAGTGGTCGGGCGGACATGCGGTGCCCGCGTCGGATGCGCTCGCGTCGGGCGAGCTCGCGCCGTCCGGCATCGAGGCGTGCGAGCTGCTGCACGCACAGAGGAAGATGGCAAAGCCGAGAGCTGGCACGAGCTGGCGCATGAGGAGGACTGCTTCGCAAGGCGTGAGCCACACGTGTGAGCAAACGATACGCAAGGGCGTGAGGCTCCTTCACACTGTACCGCAGCCGCGAGCGCGAGCGCCGGTGGCCCGAAGCCTGCTCTTCCCTCGCGTCGCACGGAGGTTCGTCATGCCTGCTCGCTCACTTCTCCTCGTCTCGCTGCTCTCTCTCGGCTGCTCCGGTGGGACCGATCTCGACAACCCCGAGCACGTCGCGGCGTGGGCCAACAGCGCCAGCGCGCTCGCGGTGTATCTCCCGGCGTACGAGCCGATCGGCGTCGCCGACGGCGAGGTGAGCGTCGGCGACGGCATCTGCCCGAGCGTGGTGGATGACGGAACGACGCTCGTCATCACCGGCGGCTGCACCACCGACGATGGCAGGCGCTTCGAGGGCACCGCCACCGTGGTACGAGGCGCCGACGGCCGGATCGATCTGACGCTCGACGGCTACGGCAGCGCGGACGAGGACGACTCGGTGCCGCGCGTGACCGGGACGTTCGCGATCGTACGGACGAGCGCCGAGGAGCAGGTGTTCCAAGCGGAGTACGTCCAAGACGGCCTGCTCTCGCTCGACGTCGCCTACGCCGGGACCGTCGAGGGCACCTACGACGGCGCCACCCTGTGGAACGGCAACGGCAGCGTCGCCCGCGGCGGCTTCACCGACGCGAGCGGCGAGGTGGCCGCCGTCACCGTCGACCAGCTCCGGGACGACGACGTCTGCCGCGGCGAGGCGGCCTCCGGCACCACCACGATCGACCACGCCGACCGCACCCTCGTCATCGAGTACGACGGCGCCACCGCCTGCGACGAGGACCACTCGGCCCGCTATCGCGTCGACGGCGAGGACCGCGGCACGGTGCCGGGCATCACCTGCGCCGCATCGCCGGGCCGAGGCGGATCCGGCCTCTTGCTCCTCGCCCCGCTCGCCGCGCTGATGCTCTCCATCCGCCGCCGCGTCCGGCGCTGACCGAAGAGCCGATCGCCGCGCTGGAGCGCCGAGCGGAGCGTTACCGCCTCGGCTCGACACCGGGGACGGGAAGCGCCTAGCCCGGATTATTCACGAGTGCGCCGTGTCACACCGCATCTCGCCGGAACCATTGGCCGTACGTCCGATGCTCGCTCGTCACGTAGGACACTACGC
>JAEZBP010000493.1 GCA_023427125.1 Pseudomonadota bacterium
GTGCGACCGCTCGTCGAGAGCCCGCGCACCGAGCCACCGCCGCAGCGCGCGACGACGCCGGCGCCGACCGCTCCCCCGCCGCAGCGACCCCGCGGCTTGGTCGGCCTCGACGGCTTCGACCGCGACATCGGCGGCCGCTGAGCACACTCAATTCGGTGGGGTCTCGCGATCCTGGCGGTGGGTCTCGATGCCGAGGCCCTCGGGCAGCGCGGAGTCGCGGGCGCGCTCGCTGCCGGCCGTGCTCGAGCCGTGGAGCGGCTCCTCGAGGAGCTCTCTGTGGACGCGGTCCGGCAGCGGCGCGAGCCGATCGCCGAACCACGCGAAGAACTCGAGCATGCGCCGCTTGCGCTTGGGCGGCAGGTAGTCGAAGTTCGCGCCGCGATCGCTGATCTCCCAGAACTCGCTCGAGCGGATCGCGAGCAGCTCGCCCCGGATCGAGTCGAGCCGCGCAGGCTGCTCGTTGCTCATGTCGCGGAACACCTCTCGCGCCAGCTCCTCGTCGCCCTTCAGCAGATAGAACGTCGCCAGCTTCACCTGCGCCTTGCGGACGCCGCGGAGGCTCGTCTCCTGCACCTCGCCCTCGCTCTCGCGATCGACCTGCAGGAAGATCCGCAGGAGCTCGCGAGCGGCGGGGCTGTCCTCCTCGTACGCCAGCTCGTTGAGCTCGCAGAGATCGTAGGCGACGGTCTCGAGGATGAAGGGGAGCTTCGCCGTGAACGACACGCCGCCGTAGTACTTGAAGTAGCGCGCGATCTCGATCGCGTAGCTCCCCTGGTCGTAGGAGAGGACCCGCTCGGCGAGCAGGCGGTACTGGTTCAGCACGTTGTAGGCGGTGCGCACGTCCTTCGCGTTGATGGTCGCGCGCAGGTACGTGTTGAAGAACTTCACGGCGAGGTTGAAGAGCTCGACGTTGCCGTTCTCGAGCGCCTTCTCCGCGATCGTGCGGGTGTTGATCGCGATGAGGTAGTTCATGTCCCGCATCCGGTTCAGCGCCTCGTTGTAGAGGGTCTGGTACTGGCGCAGGACCTTCATCTCGAGCCAGATGCGGCGCTCGCTGACGGACTCGAGCACGGCCGGCGCCATCGAGACGAAGTCGGGGTTGTGCGCGAGATCTCCCTCGACCGCGAAGAAGGCGGGCTCGAGCCCCGGGCGGACCTTCTGGTAGTCGAGGATGAGCGAGCGCAGGGCGTCGGCGCTCGCCATCGAGACGCCCTTGTCCTTGTGCTCCATCGCGTTGAGCGCGACGTCCGCGAGCTGCTCGACGCCGCGCACCGCCTCCTGCTGCTTGCGCGCGGTGGTCCACGCGCGCGCACGCGACGCGATGACGTCGAGCGTGTGCCGCCGGATGCGATCGACGATCTCGATCGGGTTGAGGAAGGAGAACACGAACGCGAAGTAGGGCAGCAGGATGACCAGGCTGAACCCGAGCATGATCATCGAGACCGCGGCGCCGACGTAGGGGACGAAGCCGACCGTGGCGTCCTCGCCCATGTCGAACGTGATGTTGACCACGAGGCACTGCACGGCCGTCACGACGAAGAAGCCCATCACGCCGAAGTTGATCGGCTCGGCGACGAAGAGCTCCGTGATGCGGTGCGTGTAGCGGTTGCTCGCGAGCTCCACGATGATCGCGACGACGGTGATGGCGATGCCGAGCAGCGCCGCGACCACCTCGGCCGCGTTGTTGAGCGCGGCGAACGCCGAGCTCGCGTTGGGCCGCAAGAGGAGCCCGAAGGCCGCGCCCGGATCGGGCTCGCCCGCGGCGTCGATCGCGTGCGTGGTCACGAAGACCGCCGTCGCGACGCCGAGGAGGAGCGACAGGGGCAAGAGCCAGATTCGAAACGGGCTCGCTCTTCGTTGGGGCGACGGGTCCATCGCCGGGCCGAGCGTACCAGAGCCGTCTTCGGCGGGGTGCTGCGATCATCGCCCTGCTATCATCGCATCGTGCGCTCCAGGATCGTCCTCGTGCTCGCGCTCGCCGCGAGCCTGCTCGCGCCGGCCGCGAGCGCGCAGACCGAAGAGCCGGACGAGCATGCGGCCGCCGAGCCGGGAGCGCGCGCGCCCGAGGACCGCGAGGAGGCGCCGCCGTGGCGCTGGCCCGGCGCGATCATCTGGGACCTCGAGCTCCGCCTGGCCATTCCACCCGACACCGGCTTCGATCGATCGCTGCGCGCGCACGGCTACGGGAACGTCCGCGTGATCCCGGCGCTGGTCGCGGGGCTCGCCGCGCCGGTGGGCGTCGAGTGGCTCTGGATCGGAGGGCAGGTCGGCGTCCGCGGGCGTACGTGGGACCACGCCGCGCGCGACTCGGTGAGCCTCGTCGGCGTCGACGCCTTGGTGACGGTTCGCGGGCGCTTCCTCCTCGGAGAGCGGGGCGAGCTCGGCGTGACCACCGGCGGCGGCGTCGGGTGGATCGGGACGTGGATGAACGGGGTGATGAGCGACCAGATCGCGCCGCGCTTCAACGTGCAGCTCGACCTCACGTTCCGAGTCCGCGATCACTTCGCGCTGGGTCCGAGCGTCGGCTGGGACTACTTCCAGACTCCCTCGGCGATCAACGCGTACGGCGACGGCGTCGAGGCAGGTGGGCCCTACTTCGGGCTGAGCGTGGAGGGACGCGAATGACCTGGCGCGCGCGCTGGCCGTGGCTCGTGTTGGCGGCGCTCCTCGCGATGCTGGCGTGCGACCCCGGCCTGCGGCCGATCCGATTCTACGACGAGGACTTCGAGGCGCTCTGCGATGGCACCCCGTGCGGCTGGGAGCGGACGAGCGGCGACGCGGCGCAGGCCACGTGGATCGAGACCATCCACCCCGGCGAGCACGGCCTGCGGCTCCGAGGCCAAGCGAGCGTGCGCGGCACGAGCGTGGGCGAGACGACCGGCGAGGTCTTCCTGGTGGAGAGCCTCTCGGTCGAGCTCACCGCGCGCTGCGACATCGGCAGCGAGCTCCGCGTCGACCTCGTGCTCGCCGACGAGCTCGGCAACACGTTCACCGCAAGCGCGCTTGCGGCTCCGGAGCCGCTGTGGTCAGCCCCTCTCGGCGCGTTGGTCACGACCGACGCCTTTGGCGCCAGCGCCACGCGCGTCGTCGCCGTGGGCATCGCCAAGACCGGGCCCGGCGCGTGCGAGATCTCGGCGATCGCGATCGACTCCGTGCCCCTCGCCGACGGATGCTGACGCGACGCGCGATCTAATCGAGATCGTTTACTGGCATTGATTGTCGGATCACCGCGGACCGATCGAGGCCGGGCCGGGCCCGTCGCCGCCCCCCGTATCGCCCTCGATAGTCGATAAAACTCGCCTGGCGTTCCGTCGCGAGTCGATCTATGACCTTCCGGCTCCGTACTCCGGAGCGGGACCTTGGTCGGGCCCTCCATGGGCCTAACCACCAACGAGTCCTCGCGCCCAGGTCTTCATCGACCGCTCCTGTTCGAAGGGCGCGCATCCATCTCCAACGAGGAGGTACGCATGAGCGCGTATCACACTGCGCTGTATCACACAGTGCCAAGCGAGCGTCGGGCTCGTCGGTGGAGGAGCCGGCGGGGGCTCGTCTGCGCCGTCACGACCTCGGCCCTCGTCCTGGCAACTGTCGTAATACCGACACCCCCCGGCGCGGCCCAGGAAATTGCAGGGGAATTGGGTGACGCATCGGTGCTCGCGCTCGAGCGGGCCCTCGATCGTCGGATGACGGTCTGGCGCAGCGAGCGGCGGGTCGTGTACGTCCAGCACTGCCGCTCGGCGCTCGGCGGGTGCCCCTCCCGGGTCACCGCGTTCGCCCAGATGATCGGCGCCGCCTCCCAGGAGCACACGATCGATCCGTTCCTACTGGCCGCGGTGGCGGTCCGGGAGAGCGGGATGAACCCCCTCGCCGCCGGGGCGGCCGGCGAGCGGGGGATCGTCCAGCTCCACCCTCGGGGCCCCGGCGCCCGCGTCCGCTTCGTCCAGTCGGAGGCCTACCGGCGCCGCTGCGAGCGCCAGCCCGGCGTCTGCCAGGACGAGGTGCTCCAGGCCGGCGCGCGTCTGCTCTCCCGGAGCATCAACCGGTGCGGCAGCGTCCGAGACGCGCTCGGCGCGTACAACCGCGGCGAGTGCGGGGAGACGGACTACTCGGTGCGCGTGATGAGCGAGCGTCAACGGCTCTTGCGACTCGCAAAGTCGGAGAGCGCCGAGCTCGACACCGTCAACTGAGTTGGCTGTGGGCGCGCGGTGTTGGCTGTGGGCGCGCGGTGTTGGCTGTGCGCGCGCTTCCCCGAGCCACGTGATTCTGCGACCGCCGAGCTGATGCCGAGCGCGACGGATGGCGCGCGCGGCCTCACCGACCCGCTCGCGCCGCCCGCGATCCGCGTCCTCGGAACGGCGCTTGCGTGACGGATCGTCTCGAAGGAGATCCGTCATGCGAGCTCTCATCTGCGCGATCCTCATCGCGCTCCCCATCGCGTGCGTCACGCCTTCGCTCGCGACCGCTCAGTACGCCGAGCCCTACCGCGGCGATCCGCGCTGGGGCAGAGCGCCCACCTGGCTCGGCGAGGCGGAGGCGGCGCAGGCGGCGCAAGCGCTCGCGAGCCGAGCGAGTCGCCTCTCGCGCGTGATCCGGCAGGTCGACGGCTACTCGCAGCTCGCCGGCCAGGCGCAGCGCTTCGCGCGCGCCGCCAGCATCTTCGCGCGCTCGATCGAGTCGGGCGCACCCTACCCGCGCTTGATGCAGAGCTACGAGGAGCTCCAGCGCGAGTACCTCGATCTGCGCGGCGAGTTCTTCGCGCAGCATCGCACCCACCACGTGGAGCGCGTCGTCGACGACTGGACCGCGCTCACCACGAGCTTCGAGCGGCTCTCGCTCGACCTCGGCGTCGAGGAGGACCTGCTCTGCTCGCTCGAGCCAGGCCGCCGCTACGGGCGCCCCTACGACGACTACGATGACGACCGGCGGTACGGCGGCTACCAGTACGACCCGCGCTACGAGCGCGTGCCCGGCTGACGAGCTCTCTAACTAGTTAACCAAGTGAGGCGGCGGCCTCGAGGCCTGCGAGCTCGCGCGCGAAGGCGCCGACGTCTGCCGCGAGGCCTCGCGGGGCGCGGCCCTCGATCGCCAGCGCGCGCGCGTGCAGCGC
>JAEZBP010000517.1 GCA_023427125.1 Pseudomonadota bacterium
ATCACCGGCGACGACCGCGCTCCCGAGCCGCCCGAGCGAGACGTCCAGCTCGCCCTCGGTCCATTTCCATTCGCTCACGAGCCGTACGGTACGACGGGTCGCGTCAGACCGCGCAGATTCCGCGCACCTCGTGCGCGAGCGCGATCAGGCTCGCCTCGGGCTCGCGTGATAGCGCTCCGCTTCGCTGCGCGTCGCGAACACCTTCACCGGCACGCCCCTCCTCCCAGCTCCTGAAAGTCCGAGAGCAGCCCGGCGCCCTCCGCCCCGACGTCGGCGCTGAAGCCGGACCGCTCATCTGCTCGTGCTCGCTCTTCGCCGCCGCGCGCCGAGCAGCGCGAGAGCGAGCGACGACATGACGACGCCGAGGCCGCCCGAGCTGGACGGACGGACCGCGGAGCAGCCGCAGCCGAGGCTCGGACCGACCGGGGCTTCGGGGTCGGGGAAGGGGTCACAGACGTCGCCGAGGCCGTCCATGTCGGCGTCCGCCTGATCGGCGTTCGGGATCGTGGGGCAGTTGTCGGCGCTGTCGTCGGTGCCGTCGCCGTCGTCGTCGTCGTCGCACGCGTCGCCGAGCCCGTCGCCGTCGCTGTCGGTCTGCAGCGGGTCGGCGATCGAGGGGCAGACGTCCTCGCCATCGAGCGCGCCGTCGTCGTCGTCGTCGTCGTCACAGGAGTCGTCGAGGCCGTCGGCGTCGAGGTCGCTCTCGTCTCCCGGCTGCGGGGGCGAGCAGGCCATGAGGGCGGCGATCTCGGCCAGGACCGAGTCGGGCAAGACGAGGGTGTTGTGGTCCACGTTGTCGGGAAACGCGGGCAGATCACCGATCGCGATGACCTCGTCGAAGGGCGTGCCGCCTGCGGCGACGATGCCCGCGATGTCGGCGTCGGCCGTGCTCACCGGGAGCGCGAGCGCGCTGCTGGTGGGGACGAAGGGGATCGCGCTGTCGGCCGCGCCGCGATAGGTCGGCTCGTGGAAGCTGCCCGCGACGGACGCCGCCACCGCCAGCATCTCGCCGGCGTAGTCGAGGGTGCCGCCCGAGAGGTGATCCATCAGCGTGATGTCCGCCGGTGTGTTGGCGTTCCTGCGGCCGCCGTCGTGGTTGCGAAAGAACCCGTCGTAGTAGACGTGGGACGCGAAGCACCGGGCGCCCGGGCTGTCGGTGAAGACCTCGAAGGTGCCTCGCACGGACGCCGCGGAGTTGCCCTTCGCGCCGGTGAAGTAGAAAAGCGATCCGCCCGCGCTCACGGTCTGCGTGTTCGGGATGCCGTGGGTGTTGCCGTTGGAGACGGCGATCATCCGCACCTCGGGGAAGCCGACGTCATCCAGCAGGCTCATGAAGGCCGCGTGCTCTTCGGGCCAGACGACCGCCTGGAGAGTCATCTGCTGCGCCTGGATCGAGGTCGGGTCCGGTACGCCGGCGATCGAGTCGGGGTCGAGCGCGGTGCTGAGATCGACGTGGCCGGCCAGGTTGAAGACGCCCTCCCAGCCGGGATCGATGGCGATGAAGTCCGCCTCGGTCATGGCGGCCCACTCGTCCAGCTTGACCTTCAGCTGCTGCATGCCCTGGGGCACGTTCACGCCCGAGTGGGGCGCGTCGTACGAGACGTAGAGCGCGACGCCGTGCTCCACCGCGTCGGCCTCCAGCTGCGCCAGCGCGATGCGCGCGGCGAGGCCGCCCATGCTGTGACCGATGATCACCAGCGGGTAGTCGGTCGAGGTGCGATAGTCGTAGAGCAGCTCGAGCGCGTCGCGAAGGGCCAGCGCGTCGTCCTCCACGCGGTCGGTGCCGGAGCTCCCGGGCGCCATCGCGATGACGCTGATCCCTGCGGCGCGCCACGCGTCGATGACGCCCTCGCTGCCGTCCTCCGAGAAGATCGGGGGGAGCGTGGTGTTGGCCACGCCGTAGCCGTGGACGAAGACCACCGCGCGGTTGACGGCGTTCTGAATTCCGAGTGGGGTCCTCACGTGCGCGGGGCTCGGCGGGTAGAGCCGGATCTCGAAGTCCTCGTTGCCCGGCAGCACGCTGCAGCCGGCCACCAGCTCGGCGAGGTCGGCGCCGGTGCACTCCTCCGCGAAGGCCGGGCTGGCTGCGGCCAAAACGATCGTGCCCGCGAGACCTGCGACGATCGTTCTCAGTCTGCGTTCCATGCTGCGTGGCTCCTGGGAAAAGGCGATCATGCCTGAGCGGCCACACGGAAGCTCGCTGGGCCGGATCGAAGACCACGCCGATCGGATCGAAGGCCCCGCCCTCCACCGCGCGCGCGGGCCGCTCTAGAAGCTCCGGCGTGGAAGAGGACACGACACCCGGAGGAGAACCGACATGCTCTACGACATCGTGATCGTGGGAGGCGGCCCGGCCGGCCTCTCGGCTGCGCTCGCCCTCGGCCGCGCGCGCAAGCGCGTCCTGCTCTGCGACGCGGGCCCGCGGCGCAACGCGGCGGCCGAGCGCGTGCACAACTTCGTGACGCGCGACGGAACGCCGCCCGACGAATTCCGGCGCCTCGCGCGCGAGCAGCTCGCGCACTACCCGAACGTCGAGGTGCGCGACGTCCTCGTCGAGTCGATCGCGGGCACGCGCGGCGCGTTCGATGTCGTGCTGAGCGATCGGCGCGTCGAGGCGCGCCGCGTGCTCCTCTGCACCGGCTTGATCGACTCCAGCCCGGCGATCGAGGGCTTCCGCGAGCTCTGGGGGCACGCGGTCTTCCAGTGCCCGTACTGCCACGGCTGGGAGGTCCAGGACCGGC
>JAEZBP010000535.1 GCA_023427125.1 Pseudomonadota bacterium
CCCCCGGCCCGAGCGGATAGTGGAGCCACGGGAGCCCGCCCCACGGCCCGAGGTTCGATGCGCACACGCCGGTGCCCTCGACCGTCAACCCTACTTGCGATCGGCCCGGCGTCGGGATCAGCACCTCCTCGATCGCGATGGATCCCGGCTCCCGGATCCTCGCCGCCCGCATCGTCGTTCGTGCCACGCCTCCCCCTTCGAATGAGAAGTGGCCGATAGTTAGACGCCGCGTGGGCGCCGCAAGCCTCTCTGCGGCGTCTTGCCGCGGAGCCTCGAGTACAGCGCTTGTGTGGTCCATGCGCCGGGCTACAGGCCGTCATCAGCAGACACGTCTCTGCCGTGTCGTGCGCACGGAGGATCACCATGACGAAGCACGTGCTCATCACCGGCGGCGCCGGCTTCATCGGGTCCCACGTCGCCGACGAGCTGCTCGCGCACGGCTACCGCGTCCGCGCGATCGACGTCTTGCACCCGCAGGTGCACGGCGACGCGCGCGAGCGCCCGAGCTACCTCGACGCGCGCGTCGAGCTGATGGTCGCGGACGTCACCGACCCGAGCGCGATGGGCGCCGCCCTCGACGGCGTCGACGCGGTCTTCCACTTCGCGGCCGCCGTGGGGGTGGGCCAGAGCATGTACCAGGCGGTCGAGTACACCCGCACCAACACGCTCGGCACCGCCGTCCTCCTCGCGGCGCTCGAGCAGCGAAAGATCGCGAAGCTCGTCGTGGCCTCGAGCATGAGCATCTACGGCGAGGGCCGGTACGTCGGCGACGGCGGCGCGGTGGAGGATGAGGTCGAGCGCACGCTCGAGGATCTCGCCGCGGCGCGGTGGGAGCCCGGCGGGCTCCGCGCCGTGGCGACCCCGGAGGACAAGCCCGCGCGGCTCTCCTCGGTGTACGCGCTCAACAAGTACGACCAGGAGCAGATGAGCCTCATCCTCGGCCGCGCCTACCGCGTGCCGCCCGTCGCGCTCCGCTTCTTCAACGTCTACGGGCCGCGGCAGGCGCTCTCGAACCCGTACACCGGCGTGCTCGCCATCTTCGCGGCGCGCCTCCTGAACGGGCGGCGCCCGCTCGTCTTCGAAGACGGCCAGCAGCTACGCGACTTCGTCGATGTGCGTGATGTCGCGCGCGCGTGTCGGCTCGCCCTGGAGTCCGACAAGCGCGGGGCCGTCTACAACGTCGGCAGCGGCAGCGCGGTCACCGTGCGCGAGATCGCCGAGCGCATGGCGAAGGTCCTCGGACGGGAGGACCTCACGCCGGAGATCACCGGCCGCTATCGGATGGGTGACATCCGGCACTGCTTCGCCGACGTGTCGAGAGCGAGAGAGGAGCTCGGTCACGCGGCGCGCGTGAGCCTCGACGACGGAATGCGCGAGCTGGCCGGGTGGCTTCGAGGGCGCGTCGCCGACGACCGCGCGGACGAGGCCCAGCGCGAGCTCACGCGGCGAGGGCTGACGCTGTGAGACGTGACGGCGCGAAGCGTGACGGCGCGAAGCGCGGCAAGGCGCGGCGGCCGCGGGACGATCGCGCGAAGGTGATCCACCTCGATCCGCGCGCCGCGCGCATCGGGATCGCCGAGCACTTCCGCGTCGGCGAGCGGGAGCGCGCCGAGCAGGTGCTCGAGGACATGGCCGCGCTCGGGATCCGCGATCTTCGAGTGTGCGTGTCGTGGGCCGACTCGCTGACCGCCGAGGGCAAGCGCTTCTACGACTGGCTCATCCCTGCGCTCGCCGAGCGCGCGCGCATCGTCCCCTGCGTCACCCACACGCCGCCCTCGCTCGGTGTCGAGCCGCGCGTCTCGTCCCCGCCCCGCGACGCACGCGTGCTCGCCGACTGGCTCGACGTCTTCCTCACGCAGCACGGCGACGCCTTCGATCACGTCGAGCTCTGGAGCGCGCCGAGCTCGCTCGCCGGATGGGACGCGCGCCTCGATCCCGAGCTCGCGCGCTTCGCCGCCACGGTCGGCGGCGCCGCGAGCTGGGCCCGGCAGCGCGGCAAGAGGACGGTGCTCGGCGGCCTCCGCCCGGTCGACCCGGGCTTCCTGCGCCGGTTGGCCGAGCGCGACGTGCTGAAGCACTTCGACGCGATCGCGGTCCACGCCTACCCGGGGATCGATCCGAGCCTGAGCGACTGGAAGCAGCCGATCGCGAGCGTCCGCGAGGTGCTCGCCGAGGTCGGGCACGAGGCGCAGGTGTGGATCACCGAGGGCGGCTTCTCGACGTGGCGGCACGAGGACGGGAGGCAGCTCTCGGAGCTCGTCCGCGCGCTCGAGTCCGGCGCCGACCGCCTCTATTGGCACGCGATGCACGATCTGCCGGAGGACGCGAGCGGCCCGAGCGGCTTCCACGTCGACGAGCGCGAGTACGGCTTGGGCCTCAAGCGCGCCGACGGCACGCCCAAGCTCCTCTACCGGCTCTGGGCCGACGGCGGGCTCGATCACGTGCGCGCGCACGAGCTCTTCCTGCGGGCGCCTCCGGCGCGCCGCTCGCGGCGCAGGACGACGCTCATCACGGGCGGCGCCGGCTTCATAGGCTCGAACCTCGCGAGCGCCCTCCTCGGGCGCGACGAGGAGGTGATCCTCCTCGACAACCTCTCCCGCCCCGGCATCGAGCGGAACGTGCGCTGGCTGCGCGAGGAGCACGGCGATCGGATGCGCCTCGAGCTCGCCGACGTACGCGACCCGTGGATCGTCCGCGAGCTCGTCCGGCGCGCCGATCGCGTCTTCCACTTCGCGGCGCAGGTCGCGGTGACGCTCAGCCTCGTCTCGCCCCGACACGACTTCGGCGTCAACGCCGGCGGCACGCTCACGCTCCTCGAGGCGCTCCGCGAGCTCTCGGAGCCCCCTCCCCTCCTCTTCACCTCGACGAACAAGGTCTACGGCGCCCTGCCCGACGTGCCGCTCCGCAAGAACGGCACGCGCTACGAGCCGAGCGACCCCCACGTGCGCGCGCACGGCGTCGGCGAGAGCCGGCCGCTCGACTTCCACAGCCCCTACGGCTGCAGCAAGGGCGTCGCCGACCAGTACGTCCTCGACTACACGCGCTGCTACGGCATCCGCGCGGCCGTCTTTCGGATGAGCTGCATCTACGGGCCGCGGCAGGCCGGCAACGAGGAGCAAGGCTGGGTCGCGCACTTCCTCGCGCAGGCCATGCGCGGCGCGCCGATCACGATCTACGGCGACGGCCTGCAGGTGCGCGACGCGCTCTACGTCGGCGATCTCGTCGACGCGTTCCTGCTGGCGATGGACCGCATCGACGCCGTGAGCGGCCAGGCCTTCAACGTCGGAGGCGGGCCCGAGAACACGATCAGCCTGGTGGAGCTCCTCGAGCGGATCAGCGCGATGCTCGGGCGCCGACCCGCCGTCCAGAAGGGCGACTGGCGCCCGGGCGATCAGCGCTACTACTGCTCCGACTATCGGAAGCTGCAGGGCGCCACCGGCTGGCGGCCCACCACGCCCGTCGAGGACGGGCTCGAGCAGCTCCGGGCGTGGCTCGCGCCGGCGCGGCTCGCGCTCGCGTCGGGGAGCGAGCCGTGACGCGCGTGTTGATGACCGCCGACTCGGTCGGTGGGGTGCTCTCCTACGCGGAGGATCTCTGTCGCGGGCTCTCGCGCGCCGGCGCGGACGTCCTGCTCGCCGTGATGGGTGGGCGGCTCACGCCGGATCAGCGCGCGGCCTTCGATGCGCTCGAGCGCGTAGAGGTCGAGGACAGCGACTACGCGCTCGAGTGGATGGAGGAGCCTTGGGTCGACGTGACCAAGGCGGGGACCTGGCTGCTCGAGCTCGCCGAGCGCTTCGAGCCCGACGTGGTGCACCTGAACGGCTACGCGCACGCGACGCTCGCGTGGGGACGCCCGACGCTCGTGGTCGGGCACAGCTGTGTGAGCTCCTGGTTCGAGGCGGTGCACGGCGGGCCGCTTCCCTTTCGCTACGCGCGCTACGAGCGGGCGGTGCGCGCCGGGCTCCGCGCCGCGGACGCGCTCGTCGCGCCCAGCCGCTTCATGAGCGACGCGCTCGAGCGTCACTACGGGCCGATCCCCACGCCGCGGATCGTGCCGAACGGCATCTGGATCGAGGACTACGCGCCGAGGGCGAAGGAGCCCTTCGTGCTCGCAGCGGGTCGGCTCTGGGACGAGGCGAAGAACGTGGCGCTCTTGGCGGCCATCGCGCCGCGCCTCCCTTGGCGAGTGGTGCTGGCCGGAGAGACCGACGAGGGCGCGCTCCCCGGTGGCGTCGAGGCGCTGGGGAGGCTCGGCCGGAGCGCGCTCCGCGAGGTGATGTCGCGCGCTTCGATCTTCGTACACGTGGCGCGCTACGAGCCCTTCGGCCTCGCGCCGCTCGAGGCGGCGGCGAGCGGCGCCGCGCTCGTGCTCTCGGACATCCCGACCTTCCGCGCGCTCTGGTCGTCGGCCTCGGCGCAGGTGAGCCCGCGCGACGCCGACGCTCTCGCCCGCGAGATCGAGGCGCTGATTCGCGCGACCGGTCGGAGGGCGGCGCTCGGCGCCGAGGGCATCGAGCGGGCGCGCCGCTTCCACGCGCGCACCCAGACCGAGCACTACCTCCAGCTCTACGAGGAGCTCCGCTGCGAGCAGCGGAGAGAGAGGAGAGCCGGCTGACGTGGAGATCGTGCTCTTCGCGCACTCGGTCCTGAGCGACTGGAACCACGGCAACGCGCACTTCCTGCGCGGCGTGGTCACCGAGCTCGTCGCGCGCGGACACCGGGTGCGGTGCTTCGAGCAGCGGGACGCGTGGAGCGTCGCCAACCTGGTCCGCGATCACGGTGAAGCGCCGCTCGCCGAGGTGCGGCGCGCCTACCCCGCGCTCGACGTGCGCCGCTACGAGGCCGGCGCGCTCGACCTCGACGAGGCGCTCGCCGGCGCGGATCTGGTGTGGGTGCACGAGTGGAACGATCCCGCGCTCGTCGCTGCGATCGGCGCGCGACGCAAGCGCGCAGGCGCCACGTTCCGCGCGCTCTTCCACGACACCCACCACCGCTCGGTCAGCGCCCCCCACGAGCTCGAGCGCTACGAGCTCTCGGGCTACGACGGCGTGCTGGTCTTCGGCGCCGCGATCGCGCGCGTCTACGAGGCGCGCGGCTGGGGGCGGCGCGCGTTCGTCTGGCACGAGGCGGCCGACGCGCGGCTCTTCCGCCCGATGCCCGAGCTCGAGCGCGCGCGCGATCTCGTGTGGGTCGGCAACTGGGGCGACGGAGAGCGGAGCAAGGAGCTCGCGGAGATGCTGATCGAGCCCTGCGCCTCGCTCTCGCTCTCGGCCCGCGTGCACGGCGTGCGCTATCCGGACGAGGCGCGCAGCGCCCTCGAGCGCGCGGGCATCGAGCACGCCGGCTGGCTCCCGAACTACGCGGTGCCGCGCGCGTTCGCCGAGCACCGCGTGACGGTGCACGTGCCGCGGCGCTTCTATCGCGAGCGGCTCCCGGGCATCCCGACCATTCGACCCTTCGAGGCGCTCGCGTGCGGCATCGCGCTGGTCAGCGCGCCCTGGACCGACGAGGAGGGGCTCTTCCGGCCCGGCGTGGACTACCTGATCGCGCGTGACGGCGCCGAGATGAGAGCGTCGCTGCGCGCGCTGCTCGCGGACGCGGCGCTCCGAGACGAGCTCGCGCGCCGAGGGCGCGAGACGATCCTCGCGCGGCACACCTGCGCGCACCGCGCCGACGAGCTGCTCACGATCGCTTCAGGGATCGGGGCCGACACGTCCGCGCCCTCGGCGCACGCATGAGGAGGAGGGGACCATGCAGATCGCGTTCTTCGCTTCGAGCCTGGTGAGCGCCTACTGGAACGGCGCCGCGACCTACTATCGCGGCATCGTGCGCGCCCTGGCCGAGCGAGGGCACCGCGTCACGTTCTACGAGCCCGACGCCTTCGAGCGGCAGTCCCACCGCGACATCGACGATCCGGAGTGGGCGAAGGTGGTGGTCTACTCCGCGGACGGCGAGGACCACGTCCGGCGCTGCCTCGACGCCGCCAAGGAGGCGGACCTCGTGGTGAAGGCGAGCGGCGTCGGCGTCTTCGACGAGCAGCTCGAGGCGGAGGTGCTCGAGCTCGCGTCGCCCTCGCGCCGCGTGGTCTTCTGGGACGTCGACGCGCCGGCCACCCTCGCGCGCGCTCAGAAGGATCCGAGCGATCCCTTTCGCGCGTTGATCCCTCGCTACGATCTCGTGCTGACCTACGGCGGTGGGGAGCCGGTGCAGCGCGCCTACCGGGAGCTCGGCGCCCGCGGCTGCGTACCGGTCTACAACGCGCTCGATCCGAGCACGCACCACGCGGTGCCCAAGGATCGGCGCTTCGCGGGGGACCTCGGCTTCCTCGGCAATCGCCTGCCGGATCGCGAAGAGCGGGTGGCTCGCTTCTTCCTCGAGGCCGCGCGCTGCATGCCCGACTCCTCGTTCCTCCTCGGCGGCAACGGCTGGGGAGACATGGCGCTCCCCACCAACGTGCGCTGGGCCGGGCACGTCTACACCCGCGATCACAACGCGTGGAACTGCTCGCTCGGCGCGGTGCTCAACATCAGCCGCGACAGCATGGCCGAGGTGGGCTTCTCTCCCGCAACCCGGGTCTTCGAGGCGGCCGGCGCAGGCGCGTGCATCATCACCGACGCGTGGCAGGGCATCGGCGAGTTCCTCGCGCCGGGCGAGGAGGTCCTCGTCGCCGGCGACGGCGAGGAGGTGGCCGCGATCCTCGCGGGGACGACGCGCGCCGAGCGCCGGCGCATCGGCGAAGCCGCGCGCCGCCGCGTCCTCGCGCAGCACACCTACGCGCACCGCGCAGCGCAGCTCGACGAGGTGCTCGGTGGCTGAGCCCCTCTCGTTCGTCTTCCTCGGGCTCTCCATCTCGAGCTCGTGGGGCAACGGCCACGCCACGACCTACCGCGGCCTGGTGCGCGAGCTCGCCAAGGCGGGCCACTCCGTGACGTTCCTCGAGCGCGATCTCGAGTGGTACCGCGACAACCGCGACGCGCCCTCACCGGAGGGCGCGACCCTCCACCTCTACGAGAGCCTCGACGGCCTGCGGGCCCGCCACCAGCGCGCGGTGCGCGACGCGGACGTGGTCATCGTCGGCTCCTACGTGCCGGACGGCGTGATGGTGGCCGAGTGGGTGCTCGAGCACGCGCGGGGGCTCCGCGCCTTCTACGACATCGACACGCCGGTCACGCTGCAGAAGCTCGCGC
>JAEZBP010000543.1 GCA_023427125.1 Pseudomonadota bacterium
ACCTCGACGTGAAGGGCGCCGGCTTCGTCGCGAAGCAGGGGACCCGCGTGAACGACATCCGCCTCACCGACGACCCGAAGCTCGTCGAGGGGCGCATCAACAAGGTCGCGATCGTCCTCAAGACCGAGTTCTTGAAGAAGGCTTGATCGGTGTCGACGAGGCGCGCCAGCCAGCGCCTGCAGCAGGGCTTCTTCGCGCGCGACGTCCGCACGGTCGCGCTCGATCTGCTCGGGCGCGAGCTCCGGCGCGACGCCGTGGCGCTGCGCATCACCGAGGTCGAGGCCTACGCGGGCCCCGAGGACAGCGCGAGCCACGCGCGCTTCGGGCGGACCGCGCGCAACGCGCCGATGTGGGGCCCCGCGGGGCACGCGTACGTGTACGTCTGCTACGGCATCCACGCGATGCTGAACGTGGTGGCCGGGCTCGAGGGCGCGGCCGCCGCGGTCCTGATCCGATCCTGCGAGCCGGTCGCGGGCCTCGACATCGTGCGCGCGCGCCGGGGCGACAAGGAGGGCCCGGTGCTCCTCACCGGACCCGGCAAGATCGGCGCGGCGCTCGCGCTCGACACCTCGTTCAGCGGGCACGCGCTCTTCGAGCCCGGGGGCCTCACGCTCCACGAGGGCGAGCCGGCGCGCGAGGTGCTCACCGGCGCGCGGGTGGGCATCGACTACGCCGCGCCCCTCGATCGCGACGCGCCCTGGCGCTTCGCCGTGAGCGGCTCGCGCTGGATCACGAGGGCGACCGGCCTGATGCCGCTCAACGGAGATCGAAGAGGGTCGGCAGCACGTCCGCGCTCCGCCCGGCGATGAACGACTCGAAGCGCGAGGCGTTGTCGGCCGCCTCCGCGTTCACGAGCCAGGTGCGCCCGCCCGCGCGGCGCGCGGCGTCGACGAGGCCGGCCGCCGGGTAGACGACGCCCGAGGTGCCGATGGCCACGAAGACGAGCGGGCCGGGGCCGTTCATGAAGCGCTCGATCGCGTCGAGGTGCGCGGGGTCGAGCGTCTCGCCGAACCAGACGATGTTCGGGCGCAAGAGGCCGCTGTCGCCGCGCCCGTCGCACTCGCCGCACATCGGCAGCGTGTCCTCGTAGAGATCGTGATCCTCGAAGGGCGGCCGATCGCAGCTCCAACACTTGGTCTCGAGCAGGTTGCCGTGGATCTCGATCAGCCGCTCGCTGCCGGCCCGCCGGTGGAGGCCGTCGACGTTCTGGGTGACGAGGAGGAAGCGATCGCCGAGGGCGGCCTCGAGCTTCGCGAGGGCGTGGTGGCCCGCGTTGGGCAGGGCGCCGAGCACGCCGGCGCGCCGCTGCGAGTAGAAGCGCCAGACCAGCCGCGGATCGCGCCGGAAGCCCTCCGGCGAGGCGACCTCCTCGACCCGGTGGCTCTCCCAGAGCCCCGCCGCGTCGCGGAAGGTCGGGATCCCGCTGTCGGCCGAGGCGCCGGCGCCGGTCAGCACGAGGACGCGAGCGTCGCGCTCGATCGGGATCTTCTGCTCGGTCATGCGAGGAGAATGGACGCGCGAGGCGAGGCCGGCAAAGCGGCCGGCACCGGACTACAGCGAGATGTCTTCCCACCGTTCGTCCTGAGCGCGGCTCGCGCACGCGAGCCGCAGTCGAAGGACGCCGTGGCCGCGACGCCCTTCGACTCGCCGCACGCGCTTCGCGCGTACGGCAGCTCAGGGCGAACGGGGGAGAGGGCACGCTCAATCGGACAGGTCAGACGCAGGCGTCGAGGGCGCGCTCGACCGCGCCGACGTAGCTGCCGCCGAAGAGGACGACGTGCACGAGGAGCGGGTAGAGCTGGTAGAGCGGCGTGCGCTCGCGCCAGCCCGGCGCGAGGGGCCAGGCCTCGTGGTACGCGTCGAAGGTGCGCTCCGAGAAGCCGCCGAAGAGCTGCATCATCGCGAGATCCATCTCGCGGTGGCCGCCGTAGACGGCAGGATCGATCAGCACCGGCGCGCCGTCCTCGCCGACGTGGCAGTTGCCGCCCCAGAGATCGCCGTGGAGGCGGGACGGAGGCTCGGCCGGGCCGGCGAGCTCCTCGATCTTCGCAAAGAGGCGGTCGAAGCCCTTCGTCATCGCCGCGCTCGCCAGCCCTCGCTCGCTCGCCCGCCGCAGCATCGGCTCGAGCCGGCGCCGCGCGTAGAAGCTCGGCCAGTCGGCCTCGCGCGTGTTGTCCTGCCGCAGGCTCGCGATGAAGTTGTCCTCTCGCCAGCCGAAGCCGTCAGCGCCGAAGCGGTGCAGCGCCGCGAGCTCTCGCCCGAGCCGCTCGGCGAAGTCCGGCGCGCGCGGCCCCGGCTCGATGAGCTCGAGCGCCAGCAGCGAAGCGCTGGCCGCGAGCACGCGCGGCGTCCTGATCGCGTTGGCCTCGGCCAGCCAGGCGAGGCCCTCGGCCTCGAGCGGGAACATGTCCGCCTCGGCGTCCTCGTGGGTCTTCACGAAGACGGCGCGGCCGTCGCTCAGCGTGACGCGCCACGCATCGTTCACGTCCCCGCCGCTCAGCGCGCGCACCTCGGCGACGCTCGCTCCCAGCGCCGCGCCCAGCTCCGCGCGAACGGTCGCCCTCATCCGAGATCGTGCGCGCGGCGCAGGTGCTCGAGCAGGCCTCGTGAGGCCGCCGCGCAGATCTCGAAGACGCGATCGAAGCCGCCCTCGTAGTACGGGTCGGGCACCTCGGCGTCGCCCGGCGCGCCGGGCTCGAACTCGCGGAACAGGCGGACCTTGGCCTTCGCGGCCTCGTCGGGCGCCATGCGCAGCAGGTTCGCGCGGTTCTGCCGATCCATCGCGATCACGTGGTCGAAGCGCGCGAAGTCGCTCGCCACGAATTGCCGGGCGATGCTCCGCACCTCGACGCCGCGCGCCTCGGCGGCCGCGCGGGTGTCGGGGTGGGCGCGCTCGCCGGCGTGGTAATCGCCGGTGCCGGCGCTGTCGATCTCGAAGCGCTCGGCGAGGCCCTCGCGCTCGATGAGATCCAAGAAGCAGGCCTCGGCGGTCGGCGACCGACAGATGTTGCCGAGGCACACGAAGCAGATGCGAATGCGCTCCATATCGACGACTTACTCCGTCACGACCACGCGGCTGCCGCGGAAGCCGCTCCGGCCCTCGGTGGTCACGCCGTGCCAGCCCTCGGGCACGACCGGCCAGGTGTGCTCGTACACGAAGCGCGCGTCGGCCGGCGTGAGGTTCACGCAGCCGTGCGAGCGGCGCAGCCCGAAGCGCGAGTGCCAGAAGGCCCCGTGGAGCGCGATCGAGCCGTCGAAGTACTGCGTCCAGGGCACGTCCTCGATGCGGTAGGAGTCGTCGCCCGCCTCGGGGCCGAGGTTCGCCATCGTGTCGGAGACGAGCTTGCGGCGGATGGTGAACTCGCCGACCGGCGTGTCGTGCCCCTCGAGGCCGGTCGAGACCAGCGTCGCGTAGATCGGCTCGGCTCCACGGTAGACGACCAGCGTCTGCTCGCTGAGATCGATGTGGACCCAGGGCTCGTCGGCGGCGACGCCCGCGGGCGGATCGATGCGCTCGGCGACGCTGACGAACCACGCGCGCAGGTAGCGCGGCTCGCCCTCCGGCCCCTCGAGCACGTGCAGCATGCTCGTGCCGTGGCGCTCGCGGCGCAGCCACGGGACGCGCGCCGCCCGCTCCCACGCCTCCATCGCGTCGTCGTCCGCGAAGCGCTCGGTGCCGTCCGGCAGGACGAGCTTCCGCATCGGCCGGGCGGCGCGCACCGCCCACGCGATCGGCAGCGTCGTCTCGCCCTCGAGCTCGACGCCGGCCCGCGCCGCGCCCTCCCGCTGGAGCAGCTGCGCCTCCTTGATGTAGCTGCCGCGCACCGTCCGCACGAAGCGGCGCTGTGAGCGCACCTCGGTCGCGTTCGACGCCACGTAGAAGCCGCGCTCGAGGTAGCGGGCGACCACCGCGGGCGACGCCGGCTCGCCGGCCAGCTGCCCCGCGCGCAGGCTCCGTGCGCGCCGCTCGTCACCCGCGTTCAAGAGCGCGGCGTAGCGATCGCCGTGCGCGCCGGCCGCGCGCTGCTCGTCGCGCGAGGGCAGCCGGTGGTACTCCGGGACC
>JAEZBP010000619.1 GCA_023427125.1 Pseudomonadota bacterium
TCGCGCTGCGCGATCACCTCGTCCCACGGCCACGCGAAGCAGCCGGGCAGGAGCAAGGCGAGGACGAGCGCGGCCGGCGCCGAGCGAGCGAGCACGCACCTCATTGGGCACATCCTGTCGTCGAAGATACCAGCAGCGCGGGGCGGGAGCGACGATCGTCCGCGTCTGCCTTGGTGTCCACTGGAGCATCCACCTGCCTGCTCCAGTGAGCAGCGGACGCCGGTCGCTCTGCGCGGAGCGACGTCGAGGAGCGCTGGCACGCGGTGTGGTCGGGCACCTGGGAATGAGAGCGTCCACGGCAACGCTCGGCCTGCTGATTGCCAGCGCCTGCGCCTCGGGCGAGGTCACGCTCCTCGTCGAGGTAAAGACCGATCTCGCGCCGGGAGTGGAGTTCACCGGCGTACGCGCCCGGGTGGCGCCCGTGTACGACGGGCGGCGGCCTGTCGGCGTCGCGACGCGACGCGCGGATCGAGCGGACGACGCCCGCTACGAGAGAGGCGTGCGCATCGCCGAGCTCGGGCTCACTCCGGGAGCCTTCGTCGTCGAGGTCGACCTCGTCGATGCGAGCGGGCATGCGATCGTCTCGCGCGAGATCCACATCGAGGTGCGGGGCACGACGGTGCTCACAGTCGCGATCGCACGCAGCTGCCTGGAGACCACCTGCCCCGCTCCGGGTGGCGACCCGGCGGCCACCGAGTGCCTCGGCCGACGCTGCGTGCCACCTTCGTGCTCGACCGGCGAGGAGCCCGGCTGCGAGCGTGAGTGCGACGACGACGGCGACTGCCCCACGCCTGCCGCCGCGTGCGCCCGCGCGGCGTGCGTAGACGGCGCGTGCTTCGCTGCCTCCGACGGAGCGAGCTGCCTGACCGGCTACTGCGACCCGACTCGTGGCTGCGTGGGCGCCCCGACCGGCGACGCGGGCACGCCCGTACCGCCCGACGCGAGCGTCGCCTGCGGCGACTGCGACGACGAGAACCCATGCACCGACGACGCCTGCTCCGGCGGAACGTGCGTGCACGCGAGCAACACCGAGAGCTGCGACGACGGCATCTTCTGCAACGGCGCCGACGTCTGCGCGGGAGGCACGTGCACGCATGCCGGCGATCCGTGCGCCGCCCCGACCACGTGCAGCGAAGCGGACGACGCGTGCCTCGGCTGCGTCACGAGCGCCGAGTGTCCGGCTCCCAGCGAGACCGCCTGGAGCAGCTGCAGCTACCCGAGCACGTGCGCCGAGGCCGGCTCGCAGTCGCGCGCCGTGACCACGTGGACGTGCAGCGCGGGCGCCTGCACGAGCGACACGCGGACCGAGAGTCTCCCGTGCACGCGCGACACCGACGAAATGCCCGATTGCGCACCGACCGTGTACGGCAGCTACGGCGCGTGCGTATTCGATGGCGAGTGCGCCGAGGTCGGCCGGCGGTGGCGCACGGTCACCCATTACGCCTGCCAGTCGGGCGTGTGCTCAGCGGAGGCGACGAGCGACAGCGGCACCTGCGCTCGGTCGACGACCGGCGAGCCCTGCGGCACGCCGAGCGTCCGCTTGAGCGCCTGCAACTACGACGACCCGTGCGTCAAGAGGGGCATGCGGTCCCGCACGACTACGACGTTCACCTGCGGCGCCGGGAGCTGCAGCGTGCCGGCGGTCGAGACCGTCACCCTCGAATGCAACCGCGAGACCGACGGGGACCCATGCGGGACGGAGCTGCTCCAGTGCGAAGTCGGGAGCTGCTTTGCCGGGAGCTGCCAGGTCGGCACCACATGCGATCATGGCCAGCGCTGCTGTTTCGAGGGCTGCCGTCCCGACTCCACCCACTGCCCCTGAGGCCATGCGACCGAGCGAGCCTGGTGTAGGATGCGCCCCCATGTCGCTCCCCCACGCTGGTCTCCGCCCCATCGAAGAGGTCGCCGCCGAGCTCGGCGTCGCCCCCCTCCACGTCTCGCCGCGCGGGCGCGACATGGCCAAGCTCGACCCCGCCGCGATCGACGCGGGCCCCGGCGCCGGCAAGCTCGTGCTCATGAGCGCGATCACGCCGACCCCGGCGGGCGAGGGGAAGACCACGATGTCGGTCGGCCTCGCGATGGGGCTCCGCCGCATCGGCAAGCGCGCCGTGGCGTGCCTGCGCGAGCCCTCGCTCGGGCCGGTCTTCGGCATCAAGGGAGGAGGCACGGGCGGCGGGCGCGCGACCCTCGAGCCCGAGGATCGCATCAACCTGCACTTCACCGGCGACCTGCACGCCATCACCGCGGCGCACAACCTGCTCGCGGCGATGATCGACAACGACTTGCACTTTCAGGATAAGCACGGTGGTGCGGCGAGCGGCCTCGACCCCCGGAAGATCACCTGGCCCCGCGTGCTCGACGCCAACGATCGCGCCCTGCGCAACGTGGTCATCGGCCTCGGCGGCGACGGCGCGCCGCGCGAGAGCCGCTTCGACATCACGGCGGCCAGCGAGGTGATGGCGATCCTCTGCCTCGCCACCTCGCTCGACGATCTGCGCGAGCGCCTCGGGCGCATCGTGGTCGGCCGCCGCGGCGACGGGCGCTTCGTCACCGCCAGGGATCTCGGCGCGCACGGCGCGATGGCCGCGCTCCTCTCCGACGCGCGCTGGCCGAACCTCGCGCAGACCGCCGAGGGCGGCCCCGCCATCGTGCACGGCGGCCCCTTCGCGAACATCGCGCACGGCTGCTCGAGCGTCCTCGGCACCAAGCTCGCGCTCGCGCACGGCGACATCGCCATCACCGAGGGAGGCTTCGCGTTCGACCTCGGCGGCGCCAAGTTCCTCGACATCAAGTGCCGCGCGGCGGGCATCTGGCCGAACGCGGTGGTGCTCGTGGCCACCCTGCGCGCGCTCAAGATGCACGGGGGCGCGCCGCTCTCGGCCGTCGACGAGCCGAACGCCGCCGCGCTCGACGCCGGCCTCACGAACCTCGAGGCGCACCTCGAGTCGGTCGCGCGCTTCGGGATCACGCCGCTGGTGTGCATCAACGAGCACCTGAACGATCGCGACGACGAGCTCAAGCGCGTGCTCGCCTTCTGCGACGCGCGCGGCGTGCGGGCCGCGCGCTCGGCGGCGTTCGCCAAGGGCGGCGAGGGCTCGATCGAGCTCGCCGAGCTGGTGAGCGACGCGGTGAGCAAGCCGCCGACCGAGCCTCGCTTCCTCTACCCGCTCGAGGCGAGCTTCGAGGAGAAGGTCGAGCGCATCGCGGTCGAGCTCTACGGCGCCGACGGGGTCGACATCACCCCGGCCGCCGCCAAGAGCGTCAAGGCCTACGCAGAGGCCGGCTACCGCGATCTGCCGGTCTGCGTGGCCAAGGCGTTCCGCTCGCTCTCGGACGACGCCACCAAGCTCGGCCGGCCCAAGGGCTTCCGCGTCACGGTGCGCGAGGTGCGCTTGAGCGCCGGCGCCGGCTTCTTGGTCGCGCTGATGGGCGACGTGATGACCATGCCCGGGCTCCCCCGCCGGCCCGCCGCGCTCGACGTCGACGTCGACGACGCGGGCAACATCCGCGGGCTGATGCGATCCAAGTGAGCGGCAAGCGAGCGAGCGCGAGGACCGAGGCGAAGGTCACGCACGAGCAGGGCGGCGCCACCGTCTCGGCGGTCGTGCGCCAGCTCTCCGGGCTCCCGTGGAGCAAGGCGCGCGAGCTCTGCACGACGGGGCGTGTCTCGGTCGACGGCCGCCGCGTGCTCGATCCGGCGGCTCGCGTCGAGGCCGGCGCGACGATCGCGTTCGACCTCGACGCGCCGCGCCTCCGCAAGGGCGTGCTCCCGCGCGAGGCCATCGTGCACGTCGACGCCGACGTGATCGTCGTCGACAAGCCGGCCGGCGTCATGACCGTGCCCTTCGACGAGGGAGACCGCGACACGTTGGTCGATCAGACCCGCGCGGCGCTGCGGCGCATCGACAAGGGCTCGCGCGATCCGATGGTGGGCGCGGTGCAGCGGCTCGACAAAGACACCACGGGCGTCCTCGTCTTCGCGCGCAACATGAGCGCCAAGCGCGCGCTGCAGGATCAGCTTCGCGAGCACACCGTCACCCGCCGGTACCTCGCGATCGTGCACGGCGAGGCCCGGAGCGCGCGCTACGAGACCTCGCTCGTTCAGGATCGCGGCGACGGGCTGCGCGGCTCGTGGGGCGCCTCGACCTTCCATCGAGGACCTCCCCCTGAGGGCAGCAAGCGCGCGGTCACCCACGTCTCGATGCAGGAGGCGCTGAAGGGCGCGAGCCTCGTCGAGTGCCGCCTCGAGACCGGGCGGCAGCACCAGATCCGCATCCACCTGAGCGAGGCCGGTCACCCGCTGGTCGGCGAGCCCGTCTACATCCGCGGCTTCGCGGGTCCGACGATCGCGGCGCCGCGCACGATGCTGCACGCCTTCGAGCTCGCCTTCGATCACCCTCGCACCGGCGAGCGCGTGACCTTCCGGCGTGAGCCGCCGCAAGACTTCGTCGACGTCCTCTCCGCGCTGCGTTCGCGCGGCCGCGCGGCATCCGTGCCATGAGCGTGACGGTGCGCCACGGGCATGCCGGCGCTGCCGTGCAGAAGGCCGGTGGCTCACATGGTGCAGCTCGAGCGCCTCGGAGGAGGTGCTTCGAATGGGTAGGCCGCTCCGATCGATGGGCGCGGTGGGCGCGCTCGCAGCGCTCGCGCTCGTTGCCGCGCCTGCGAGCGGAGACGAAGAAGCGCTCGAGGCCTACCGCGGTCTCTGGCGCTACGCCGATGGGGACCAAGGGCGGCAAGACATCGAGGTCGCGATCGACCGCGCGATCGACGACCTCCCCTTCTTCGCCGAGCCCTTCGCGGCCGCGCAGATCCGGCCCATCACGACGCCGTTCGAGCGCGTTCGCTTCATCGTCGCGGGCGATCGGCTCGCGTTCCACGCCGATGGCTGGGGCCCGATCAGCTCTCGGGTCGGCGGTCCCCCGGAGACGATCCGCGATCCGGTCGGGTCGCCGCTCGAGCTGCAGCAGAGCATGCGTGGCCGCCGCCTGGTGCAGGTCTTCACGAGCCCCGACGGTGAGCGCGAGAACATCTTCGCGCTGAGCGGCGACGGGCAGTGGATCTGGATGAGCGTGCGCATCAGCAGCCCCCGCCTGCCCGCGGACGTCCGCTACCGCCTGCGCTATCGCCGCGCGGACGCCGCGCCGACCCAGCACGCCGCGCGCTGACTCCTCATCGGCATCACCACATCGCGGCATTGACAAGGCGGCGCCGCGCAATAGAGCGTGACGTCGCCCTCTCTCGACGCCGAACGATGCCGCCGCCTGCCGATCGCCCTCGCTTCCCGGCCTGGCTCCGCACCGCCATTCAGGCGTGCGCGGTACTGCACCTGTGCGCGTGGACCTTGGGGGGTACGCTCGGCCTGCTCCCTCTATCGATCTGGCTCACGCTCGCCGACGTCACGTTCATCGCGGGCTCTGTGCTCCTCTTCTGGGGGCTCCTCCAGCGGGAGCCCGTCGCACCCCCGGATCTGCTGGACATTCCCGGCGAGCCGCCGCCTCCCACGATCGGCGAGGGCCCGTTTCGCGAGGGGCCGCTCCAGAACGATCCCGGCGTCGCCGCGCTGCGGGAGCGAAAGCGGCTGCGCTGGATCGTGCTGGGCGTCGGCGTGGCGCTCGTCGCGCAGGGGCTCATCCCGCTGCGCTACTACCTCGGCGACGACGCGTACGACGAGCGCTTCAGCTGGCGGATGTTCTCCGCGGTGCGGATGCAGGAGTGCAACATCAGCGCGTCGGAGACTGTGAGCGGCGAGCGGCGCGCGGTGCGCCTGATGGAGACCGTCCAGGTCGGGTGGATCACCACGCTCCGCCGCAACCGCGAGGCCGTGATGCAGCGCTACCTCGAGTGGCGCTGCGAGCAGCCCGGCGTCGAGCGAGCTCGCCTCGAGAACGCCTGCCGAACCCCCGAGGGCGTCGAGGTGCCGACGATCGTTCGGGACATCGACTGCGCGACGGGCGAGATCACCGCGGAGGGAGGGATCTGATGCGCGCCCTCGAGTCGGTCGCGCGGCAGCTCCTCTTCGTGCCGGTCGCCGGAGTGCGCACGTACCTCCTGCTCCGGGGCACGCTGCTCCTCGTCGCGTTCGACGTGTGGCTCACCCGCATCTCCCACGGCGGGCGCTACGGCGCGGGCGACTTCAACGTCGCGCACTTCGCGTGGCTCGACGCGCTCCAGCCGGGCGTCTCCCCCGCGCTCTACGTCGGGGTCTCCACGCTGACCGGCTTCCTCTGCTTCACGCTCGCGCTCGCGCCGCGGCCGCCGCGCTGGCTCCTCGGTGTCGCGTTCGCCCTCCACACCTGGGGCTGGGCGATGAGCATGCTCGACAGCTACCAGCACCACTACCTGCTAAGCATCGTGCTGCTCGCGCTCATCTTCATCCCGCGCCTCTCGGCCGAGGAGGCGCTGCTCTCGCCCGCGCCGAGAAGCGCCGAGACCCTGCCACCGAAGCGCTTGCCGGCGCGCGGAGGACCGCGCCACAAGACGAAGAAGGGCAGCCGGCCGGACAAGACGCACGAGCCCGAGCCGACCTCCCTCTCTCCGCTCCGCGCGCCGACCACCGCCGCGTGGGCCTACGTCGCGCTCGCGTGGAGCATCGCGATCGTCTACGCGTACACCGCCTTCAGCAAGACGTCCGACGAGTGGCTGAGCGGCGCCGCGATGCAGAGCGTCCTTCGCCTCCCGGCCGGCGGTGAGGTCCCCGAGGGCGCGAGCGATCCGGTCGCGCCTCTCCGCTGGCTCGCCTCGATCTGCGGCATCGAGGGCGAGCGCTTCTGGTGGATGCTCGGACACTCGGTCGTCCTCGTGCAGATCGTGTGCGCAGTCGGCTACCTGCTCGCTCCCTTTCGCGACGCCGCGCGACGGAGGTTCCACGCCGCCTACTCGTGGATCGCGCTCGCCACCGCGCTCAGCTTCCACCTCGGCGCCGAGCACATGCAGCTCAAGATCGGCTGGTTCAGCTGGTACATGATCATGTACGCGCTGATCATGCTCCTGCCGGCCGCGCCGCTGGCGATGCTGATGCGCGCGCTGCTCCCGCTCGCCGGACGCCCGCTCGACTCCCTGCTGCTCGCGCGCGTCGGTGTCGGCTCGTTCTTCCTCTTCCGCGGCCTCTACATCTACGTCGTCGGCCACGACGAGATCTTCGCCGAGGAGTGGGCGCAGCGCTTCGCCGACACCTTCCTGGACGGCGCGGTCATCGCCGCGCTCGGCGTCATGATCCTCCTCGTGACCCCGCTGCGCCTCCTGCTCCACGCGCTCTCGCGCGACGAGCGCAAGGCCAGCGCGCACACGGCACTCATCTCGGTGGCCCTCGCGGCGATCGCGCTCTATCTGGGAGGTCGCCTCATCGATCTCCCCGGCGCCGAGGCGGCGGGCGTCATCGGCGCGTGCGCGCTCGGGGCCGGCGCGATCGGGCTCCTGATCCGACACGGCCACACCCGGGCGATCCACCCCTACGGCGTCGGCGCGGCGCTCTCGGCCATGGTGTTCTTCCTCGTCGTCTGGCAGTCCGACGTGCGCTTCGACTTCTGGCGCAACGTGGGAGGCGATCACCGCCGCCGCAACGAGCTCGTCACGGCGTACGAGGCATACGTCAAGGCCAATTGCTACGCGCCGCCCGGCGAGCACCGCCGCCAAGAGGGAGAGCTGCGCGAGGCGCTCCAGCAGCGCGGCCAGCGGCTCCCCGAGGTCGAGTGCACCCTCCCGCGGGAGCATGACGAGGCTCGAACGCGAGATCGCTAGCGGACGCGAGCCCTCCCTCAAGCGTGGGCTTCGCGCCGGGTGAGCGGCTCGCGCGCCGCGGCCCGCCGCCCGAAGAGCGCGTGATCGAGGCTGTAGGGGCCGGGCCCGCGCACCAGGAAGTAGAGCGCGACGAGGGCGAGCGTCAGCGCGTACTCGTAGCCGCCGTCCGCGGCCATCAGGCCGTTCTCCCAGTGCACGACGAAGACAGCGACCAGCATGTTGGTGAGCAGCATCGCCGCCGCGATCGGCGTGAAGAGCCCGAGCACGAGCGCGATGCCTCCGCCGAGCTCGGCGATCATCCCCAGCGCCGCGAAGAGCGAGGGCGCGGGGATCCCGAGCTGATCGACCATCGCCGTCCAGCTCGCGAAGTCGCTGGCCTTCTGCCAGCCATGCACGGCGAGGATCGCGCCGGTCCCGACGCGCAAGACCGTGAGGGCGATCGGGGCGAGCGTGTGCGACAGAGCGCGGAGCGTCTTCATGCTCGCTCAGCGGTGCAAGCCGCGCTCCCGCAGCCGGGGACGACGTCGTTGCATCGCCCCCGCGGCGCGCCGCCTCGCTGTGGGGGAACGCCCGACGCGGATGAGGCGTACGCCAGAGGCGGTCGTGCTGGTAGAATCGCCGCTCGCGCGATGCCCGACGAGATCCGAGAGCTGCCGACGCTCCAGCGCCTGGTGGCGTTGTTCCGCGCCGCCATGGCGGCGCTGGGAAGAGACGCGAGCGACGCCGACCTCGAGCGCTGGGCGGTGCTCATCCACGCCAGCATGTCGGGCCGCGGCCGGAGCTATCACACACTCGATCACGTCTTCGAGGTCAACGGCGGCGCGGACGCCATCGGCTCGCTCGCCATCCTCTTCCACGACACCGTCTACTGCGAGGTCGACGGCGGGCTGCCGCGCGGGCTCGAGTCGCACCTCGGCGACGCGCTCCGCGTCGAGACCGGCCACGTCGAGCTCGGCCCCTTCGATCCGGAGGAGGACGTGCTGCGCGCGTTGGTCGCGCAGCTCTTCGGCTTCACTCCGGGGCAGGCCATCACGTTTCAGACGGGGCTCAACGAGCTCGCCAGCGCGCTCCTCGCTGCGCGAGCGCTCCGCTCGCACCTCAGCCTGCGCGAGCTCGCGGAGGTCATCGCCTGCATCGAGGCCACGGTCTCGTTCCGTCCGCGCGGCGCGGAGGAGAAGCTCGCCGAGCGGCTCAGAGAGGCGGACGGCCGGCACGGGCTCGGGCTCGGGCCCGAGGGCGTCGACGACGCGGTGCGCCGCGCTGTGCGCGTCGCCAACCGCGACATCGGCAACTTCGCCTTCGAGGACACCGCCGCCTTCCTCAGCCACACGTGGGAGATCCTCCCCGAGACCAACCCCACCCTGCGCATGGCGGCGTACACGCTCGGCGAGTACCGCGCGGCGCTCGGGAAGATGGAGGGGCTCTTCTCGTGGCTCGAGCCCGAGCGGGTCTTCCGCAGCTACCGCGGAGAGCCGCCCGACGAAGAGCTCGCGCGCCTCCACGCGCGGAGCCGCACGAACCTCATGCTCGGCACGCGCTACCTGCGGCAGAAGGTCCTCAGCGCGCGCGTGCTCGAGACCCTCGCCAGCCTCACGGGGGGCGACGCGCCCGTCTCGCTCTTCATGGGCGATCTTCCGAGCCACGAGCGCCCCGCCTCGCTGCGGCTCGAGACGCTCTTGCCGGCGGGCGAGCCGCAGGCGCCGGACGTCGATCGCGCGCTCCTGCGCCTCCTGGTCGAGGGCCGGCAGAAGGACTCGGGCTTCGACATCCGCCACTCGCCGCTCGGCGCGTACATGTACGCGCGGATGGGCGACGCGCTGAGCGACCGAGTCCTCGCGTGCCCGGACGGCTGGCCGCTCCTCGAGGCGCTCCCGCCCGGCATGATCGCCGAGCTCACGAGCGCCTGCGCCCGTATCGCGCCGACCCGCGCCGCGGGCCTCGCCGAGATCGCGCGCCGGCTCGCGAGCTGATCGCTACCAGAGGATCCCGCAGTCGCCGACCGCCGCGTTGTCCTCGGGACGGCGCTCGGCGAGCGACAGTCGTCGCCGACAGCGAGGAGACCGCAGGCGGGAGGTGGAGGCGAGCACGAAGCGCATGGCCCATCGCTTCGCACAGGCTCCCCTCTTTCGGGGCGCCGCCGGCGCTTAGCTCCCCGTCCGTGGCCCTGACCTCGCTCACGCTCCTCGCTCGCCACGGGGCGACCCGCGCGAACGAGGCAGGTGTGCGGATCGGCCTCGCGGACGAGCCGCTCACGGCGCGCGGCCTCGCGCAGGCGCGAGCGCTCGCCGCCGCGATGCGAGCGACTTCCGTCGGCGGCGTCTGGACGAGCCCCCTCGCCCGAGCGCGCCAGACCGCGGAGATCGTCGCCCGCGCCTGCGGTCTCCCTCTGTACGAGAGCGCCGATCTGCGCGAGATGGACTACGGCCCGCTCGAAGGCCTCCGCGAAGACGAGATCGCGCGCCGCTTCCCCGAGGAGCGCCGCGCCTGGTCGGGCGAGCCCTCGATCGCCCCGCCGGGGGCGGAGCCGATCGCGGCCGTGCAGGCCCGTGTCGTGCGCGCGATCGAGCGCGTCCGCGAGAGCCGAGCGGCGCTCGTGATCACGCACCTCGTGCCGCTGCGCCTCGCGCACGCGCACTACGGCGGCGTCCCCATCCCGCTCACGCCCGGCATCATTCGCGCCGATCACTGCGTGCTCCATCGGCTCTCGGAGCGCGGCCTCGAGCGTGTCTGATGCAGGTCCTGCGCGATCGCGAGGAGCAGCTCGACGTCTCCGCGCACGTCCGCCGGCTCGCCGCGCTCGCGCGCCGAGGTGAGCCGCTCTCCTTCCTCGTGGAGCTCGGCGTGCTCGAGCAGGCGATCGCGGATCACGAGGCGCCGCGCGAGGATGGGCTCGGACCGATCGAGCGAGCGCTCGGAGCGGCGGCGCTCGCCGCGGGCCACGCGTGCCTCGGCGAGATAGCCGGGTGCGCGCGCGCCCTCGCGGCCCTCGAGCGCATCGCGCCGCGGCTTCCACGGAGCGCGCTCGCCCGATCGCCCGAGGGCTTCCTCCACTACGCGCTCGACCCGATGGCCTACGCCGCTGCCGCGCGTGCCTACGCCTGCGAGGTCGGCGACCGACAGGCCCGCGAGGCCTTGGTCATCGGCATCCGCAGCATCGGGACGAGCCTCTCGGCGGTGGTCGCCGCGGCGATCGGCGCGCGCGCCCGCGTCACGCTCCGACCTCGCGGCCCGAGCGGTGCACGCGCGCTCTCTGTCACTGGGGCGCTCGCGCGCGCGATCGGCGCGCACCGAGCGGACGTGCTCGTGGTGGACGAGGGCCCCGGCGTGACCGGGGAGACGTTCGAGGTGGTCGCGCGCTGGCTCGTCTCGCTCGGCATCGAGCCGGCTCACGTCCGGCTCGAGCCGAGCCACTCGCGGATCCCGGAGCTCGCGCCCGCGCCTCGCCGATCCTTCCTCGCGAGCCTGCGCAGCCACCCGCCGGCGCCCTTCGATCCCCGGCCCGCTCGCGTCGCGGCGGCGCTCGGGCTCGAGCTCTCTCTGGACCTCGGCGAGGGCCGCTGGCGCGCGTTCACCGGAGCGCGCGCGCCATCGCGAGGGATCTTCGAGCGCAAGAAGCTCCTCGCGTCCGGCCGCTGCCGGGCGCTGCTTCGATGGGCCGGCCTCGGCGAGCACGCCGAGCGCGCGCTCGAGCTGGCCTCGGGGCTCGCAGCGTGCGGCGTGTGCGCGGCGCCGATCGACCTGCGCGAGGGCTTCGCGATCCATCCCTGGATCGAGGGCCGTCCCGCGTCGCGAGGCGCGCCGGACCGCACGCTCATGGCGGCGATGTCACGCTACCTCGCGGCGCGCGCCCCGCTCACGGGGACCGGGCAGGCCGTCGAGCGCGAGCCTCTGATCGCGATGCTGGACGAGAACGCGCGAGAGGCCGGCCTCGATCCCTCCGCCGCGATCGCCCTCTTGAGCACGCTCCCCGAGGACGAGGCGGTGATCGCCGACGGGCGGCTCGCGCCCTGGGAGTGGCTGCAGAGAGGTGAGCGCTGGATGAAGGTCGACACGACCGACGGCGACGGCGCGCACCTGCCGGGCCCGGTCGACGCCGCGTGGGATCTCGCGGGCGCGTGGATCGAGCATCAGCTCGACGAGCGCGCGGCCTCCGAGCTCGCGCTCGGCTCGCTCGGTGCAGCGCGCGCGCTCCTCGCGCCCTACGCCGCGCTCGCGCTCGGCGACGCGACGCTCTGCGGGCGCGCTGCGCATCCGAGCGAGCGCGCGATCTTCGCGAGCGAGATCGCGCTCTACCGCCGGGCCCTCGAGCGAGCCATCTCTCGCGCACGGGCGCTCGTCCCGACGCCGGCGTGGTCCATCCCGCGAGCGCGGGTCAGCCGCGGTAGCTCAGCCGATAGCGCGCCGTGTCCGGCGCGAGCTGGTCCTCGAGCAGCTCCACCACGCTCTCCTTCGCGCCGGCCGCGTCGACGGCCGCGCGCATCGTGCTCGTGAAGCCGCGCAGCATCAGGAGGTTGAAGAGGCCCGGCGGGAAGCGGAGCGTGCCGAACGTCACGTTCTTGCCCCCCTCCTTGTGCCACTTCGCGACGAGCAGCTCGCTGCCCTTGCGGTAGGCGCCCCAGCGCTGCTGCGCGCCCATCGTCATCAAGGTGGGCGACATGACGAGCATCAGCGCGCGGTAGAGCGGCGTCGCGTAGAAGCGGCGCTGTCGATCGTAGACCGCCTGGATCCACGCCTGGTCGCTCGGATAGCCGTCGCGCGCGTTCAGCGAGATCGCGTTCGAGAGCACCTCAGGAACCCACTCCATCGTCCGTCCGAGCGGGCGCACCGCGCGGATCCCGATCGCGACGCGCGGATCCATCTTCACGCCCGCCTCGTCGAGCCAGCCGATCTGCTCGTCGAGCACGTTGCCCTTGACCTGCGCGCGCGGCAGCGAGCGGAGCCCGTCGGGGAGAGAGGCGAGATACTCGTCGAGCGGTGACGCCACGCGCAGCGAGGATACAACGGGAGGGGTTTTCCCGGGTTCCACTCGAGCGAGGAGCTGGTACTTTCTCACCGTGTTCGGGGTGGGTGCGCACATCGGCCCGTATGAGCTGATCGCCGAGCTCGGCAAGGGCGGCATGGCGACGCTCTTCCTCGCCCTTCAGACGGGGCTCGGCGGCTTCTCTCGGCACGTGGCGATCAAGGTCGTCCACCCGGAGATCGCGAGCGATCCCGAGATCATCAAGATGTTCCTCGACGAGGCGCGGCTCGGCGGCGCGATCCGCCACCCGAACGTGGCCCGCGTGGAGGCGGTCGGCGAGCACGAGGGCTGGCCTTACCTCGTCATGGAGTACATCTCGGGCGCCACGCTCACGCAGATCCTCCGGGACCACGTCCGAAGCGGGGCTCCCCTTCCGCTCGATCAGATCGTGGCGATCGCCGCCTCCGTCGCCGACGCGCTCCACGCCGCCCACGAGTCGACGGACGAGCTGGGCAACCCGCTCGGGATCGTGCACCGCGACGTGAGCCCCTCGAACGTGCTCATCGACACCCATGGGCAGGTGAAGCTCATCGACTTCGGCGTGGCGAAGGCGCGCAAGCGGCTCGCGA
>JAEZBP010000636.1 GCA_023427125.1 Pseudomonadota bacterium
GGCGCGCGCTTCTCGCCTTCGCGCGGCTTGGCCGGGGGGCGCTTCTTGTTGGCCTGGTTGGAGCGAGCCGAGCGGCGCGCGCGGACGAGATCGTCGTAGTAGATGAACTCGTCGCAGTTGTCGATCAAGAGATCGCTGCTCGAGTTCTTCACGCCGAGCCCGATCACGACCTTGTTGTTCTCGCGCAGCTTGCTCACCAGAGGAGAGAAGTCGCTGTCACCGCTGACGATCACGAAGTAGTCGATGTGGAGCTTGGTGTGACAGAGGTCGAGCGCGTCGACGACCAACCGGATGTCCGCCGAGTTCTTCCCCGAGTAGCTGACGTGGGGGATCTCGATCATCTCGAACGCCGCCTCGTGCATGCCGCGCTTGGCGCTCTTGTACCGCTCCCAATCGGCGTAGGCCTTCTTGACGACGACCTTGCCCTTATCGAGGAGGCGCTCGAGGACCATGTCGATGTCGAAGTCGTCGTACTTGGCGTCGCGCACGCCGATCGCCACGTTCTCGTAGTCGCAGAAGATGGCCAGGTTCGGCGCGGACTCGGGGCTTGCACTCACGAACGGTCGCTCTCCTCCGACGCGCTCTGCGCCGAGAGCCCGTGCTTACGTCGGCGCGCCGGTCCGGTCAATTCCCCGCCCCCTCAAGCGCCGAGCAGCTGCACGATCTCGGTGGGCGTGACCTCCGCCTCGCAAGGGAGCCACGTGCGGACCGCCGGCACCGAGTCGATCCAGCGGCGGCGCTCGCTGTCGTCCATGCGCCAGACGAGGACGCGCGCCGCCGCGTGGAGGGCGACGGTCGTGATGGCGCGGTCGATCGGGATCGAGGGCACCTCCGCGTCGAGGACGACGCACATCGTGACGCCATCGCTGCGCTCGAGCGCGCTCTCGAGCGCGTCCATCGACACGATCGCGAGCACCTCGGTGTCGGCCGGCGCGCCGCGCCGCGCGAGCTCGACCAGCTGCGCGTCGCTCGTGACGAGCAGCCACACCGTGGGCAGCACGATGTCTCCGTCGCCGGTGCGCCGCAGGCCCCACGCGGGCGTCGCGCGGGTGTGCACCTCGCCGGTGGCGAGCGCGTCGTAGGTGTCGGAGGCGCTCTCCATGGGCGGCGGCGGCACCGTCGCGATCCCGAGCTCCGCCCGCGGCTCCTCGGGCCGCACGCGCAGGCCCGACTCCGAGCGATAGCCCGCTCGCCCCACCAGCTCCTCGACGATCCCGCGCGCGGTCACCGGATGCACGCGCCCGACCAGCGAGTCGAGCAGCGGCCCCTCGAGGAAGGCCACGAGCCCCTCGCGCGCGTCGGGCAAGCCGTCGAGCCCCGCGCTCGCGAGCGCCTCGTCGAGCGCCTCACCGGCGCCCGCGCGCTCGAGCACCTCCTGCACTTCGTCACGGCTCGGCATCGCTCGTTCTTTCATCGGCCCGAAGCTCGCGGCCGAGGATACGGTCTGGATGCCCCTGCACCAAGTCTCCCGTCAGAAGCCCTGCTGCGATCCGACCACCAGCCGGATCGACTCGATGTCGCCGCCGAGCGCGAAGGGCGCGGAGCCGAGCGCGACCAGCACGTTGAAAGACTGATCGCGGTCTCCGATGCTGCGGAAGCCGAGCCCGAAGCTCGTGCGGAGCCGCTCGAAGTCGAAGTCGCCGAAGTGCTCGCCGAAGACGTTGCCGACCGAGACGTGGAGCGAGCCGTCGAGGAAGACCCAGATCGGATAGCGGTACTCGAGCGTGAGCGCGGCCGCGCTCCGCCCGATCAGCGAGCCGCGCAGGAAGCCGCTCATCACCAGCGGGCCGCCGCCGAGCTGCGCCTGCTCGGTGAAGGGGACCTCCGCCTCGCCGAGCGGGTCCGCGAGCTCGACGTTGCCGAAGAGCGCGAGCACCCGGTTGTTGCCCACGTCGACGAACGCACCGAGGGCGCCGCCGTAGCGCAGCCACCGCCGCGCGATGATCTGCTCGAGATCGAACCCCTGATGCGCGAAGGCCTCGACGCGCAGGCCGTGGCCGGGAGCCGGCCGATCCTCGCGCGTGTCGATCGTCAGCTCGAGGCGCTGGTAGTAGGCGGTGTAGCCGTCGAAGCCGGGAGGAAGATCGTAGAGGCCCTGCATCACGGCGTCCCCGAGCGACTGATCGTTGCTCGCGAACGCGTAGCCGCCCGGCTCGAAGTCGTTCCATCGAACGCCGGCCGAGAAGAGCAGCTCGCTCGCGCGCCAGGGCCGCACGCGGAAGTCCGCGCGGCCCTCGACGTAGCTGTGGATGTAGCGGGAGCGCTCGCTGTCGCGCGAGCCCCACCCGAGCCCCTGGAACACGTAGTCGGGCCGCCGCCAAGCGTCCGCGGTGAACGCGAGCTCGGTCTCACGGCTCGTCCGCACGCGGTCGGACAGCGTGGCGCGGAGCCAGTCGACGCCGCCGAACGCGACCTGCGCGCGGAGCTGATTGCCCGGCGCGCCGAGATCGTTCCACCAGAGATAGAGGCCCACGCTCGGCTGGAAGCCGAAGTCGAAGAACGCGGTCGGCACGAGCCCGGCCTTGCGCTCGCTCCAGGTGAAGAAGTCGATCACGAGCGCGGTCCAGTTCTCGCGCTCCGCGGTGGTGAGCAGCCAGCCGATCGGCTGTCGCAGCACGTACTCGAACACCAAGTGCACCGGGAAGAAGAGGATGCGCGGGATCCAGAGGAGGACCTCCTCGGCGCTCGGGCCCGGCTCGTCTCGACCGTCGTAGTCGGGGAGCGCGCGCCGCGGGATGCTCGGCGCCTCGCCCGGCTGGCGAACGGGAGCGGCCGGAGTCGTCTCGCTCCCGCC
>JAEZBP010000653.1 GCA_023427125.1 Pseudomonadota bacterium
GCGCGCTGCGCACCGCGGTCGGCGCGCCCTGCACCGACGAATTTGACTGTAGTCAGTATCAGCTCTGCGCGCCGCCGCGCCTCTTCACCTGCCAGGACTACTGCTGGGAGGGTGGATGCGGGGTGAGCAGGCGCGCCTGTGATTCAAACGATGATTGCCTGGCCGACGATGCCGAGGCGGTGGACACGTGCACGCGAACGGCCGAGGGCTCCGTGGGCTGCGGTATGGGGTTCGTCTGCGCGCGCACTTCCCTCGGCGTGCGGCGCTGCATGTTCGCGGGCTGTGCTCCGGGCGAGCCGACGTGCGCCCTGCTGCAGCCATGCCTCCCGGATCCCGAGGACCCGAGCACGAGTCTCTGCTGGACCGGCGGTCATCGCGGGATGGGGGAGGCGTGCGCGGACAGCTACGAGTGCGCTCCCTACCTGGCGTGCAACGCCGCCGGCGTGTGCAGCGCGGTGTGTCCAGTGAACGGGGAGCCGTGCGACCGGCTCCCGATCTCCGGGCAGACCTGCCGCGACCACGTGTGCACGCCCGATCCCGCCTGACGTCGCGGCGATCGCCGGGATCCGCGCCCGGGCGCGGAGGGGGCAGGCGCCGGCGCTGATCTTCCCTCTGCGTCTCTGCGCGACGCTCTTCTTTGCGCCCTTCGCGCGTTTGCGAGAGATTGTTCGGATGTTCCTCCTCCCGCACACGAAGGAGCGGTACCTGCGGTCGCCCCGCCTGACGGTGGGTCACGAGGGGGTGACGCTCTTCGCGATCGCGTGGGACGCCGAGGGCGAGGCGCTGATCGCGGTGGCGCTCGACGAGGACGGCGCGCCGCGCCGGGACGCGTCGCTGCTCGAGCGCCGCGACGCGATCGTCGCGCTGACACGCGATGAGGCGCCCGCGATCTCGAGCGACATCGCCGAGGTGGATCGCGCCCGCGCCGGCGGCTGGGCGGTGCGCATCGAGCGGGCCGACGGCGCGAGCACGGTGTGGGCGCAGAGGGGCGGGCGCGACGTGTTGGTCTGGCGCGCCTCGGGCACCGCGGCCTCGCCGGCGCTCGCGATCGCCGAGGGGGGCGCGTGGGTCGCCTTCCATCACAACGTGCGCGAGGACAGCGGCGAGCCGGACCTCGCCAAGTGGATCGCGCTCCGCTTCGTGACCGACGAGGGCCGGGTGCTCGCGCCCGAGGCGGCGATGATCGATCGCGACCGCGATCGGCTCGGCGAGGAGCAGGGCTTCGAGTTCCCCTCGCTCGTCGTCGGCGAGGACGGCGCGCTCGCGCTCTTCGGCCGCGGCTCGCACTCGTTCTGGCGGCAGGACCTGAGCGCGCACGGGTGGTCGCCGCGCGCGCCGCTCACGCCGAGCGAGTGGGGCTGCCGGGGCCGGGAGGTCGCCGCGGTGCTGCGCCGCGACGGCAAGATCGTGACCGCCCGCCGGGAGAAGAAGGGCCTCGAGCTCGACGTCCTCGAGGGCCCGCGCGGAGGCCCGCCCCCGCTGATCGCGGCTCGCGTCGAGGAGCCGGCGCGCCCCCACCGCGACGTCCCGCGCCGCCCGCTCGGCCCCGATCCGGCGGCGAAGGACGGCCGCCGCACGCTCTTCGGCGACATCCATCAGCACTCCGCGCACTCCGACGGAATCGGCACCGCCGACGAGCCCTACCTGCGCGCGCGCTACGCGTACGGCGACGACTTCTGCGCGCTCACCGATCACGAGTCGTTCATCGGCAAGCGCATCGGGCCCGGCGAGTGGAGGTATCTGCGCGAGGTCGCCGACCGGCACGACCGCCCCGGCACCTTCGCGACCCTCGTCGCCTACGAGTGGACCGGCCGCATGTACCCGGGCCCCGGCCACAAGGTCGTCTACCTCCCGCCCGAGGGCGGCCCCATCGTGAGCCGCGACGACGTGCCCGAGGGCGTCGATCTCGTGCGCCGCGTCAAGGAGCTCGGCGGCTTCGCGGTGCCTCACCACGTCGGGTGGACCGGCGCGAACGAGGAGGCGCACGACCCGGTGGGCCAGCCGGTCTTCGAGATCTGCTCCTGCCACGGCTGCTACCTGAGCGCCGATCACCCGCTCGGCGGGCGCGGTGATCTGCGCGATCAGATGGTCGACGCGGTGCTCCGGCGCGGCAAGCGCTTCGGCTTCATCGCGTGCTCGGACGGCCACGGGCTCCTCTTCCACCACGGCGTCGCGCGCAAGCGCGATCCCTTCCGCTGCGGGCTCACCGCGGTGCAGGCCGAGGACGTCACGCGCGAGGCGATCCTCGCGGCGATCCGCGCGCGGCGCTGCTACGCGACGAGCGGCGTGCCGATCCTGCTCGATCTCCGGGCCGGCGATCGCCCGATGGGCAGCGAGCTCGTCGTCCGCGGCACCACCGAGGTGCGAGCCGAGGCGCGCTGCGCCGCGCCGATCCTCCGCCTCTCGCTCGAGGGCCCCGAGGGCCCGATCGCGACCGCCAGCGGAGAGGGCGAGCTCGCCGCGGTGCTCGAAGCCCGCGTGGAGCCCGGCTGGGTCTACGCGAAGGTCGAGCAAGAGGACGGCGAGATGGCCTGGTCGAGCCCGATCTTCCTCGATCTGTCGGCCTGAGCCTGAGCGTCACTCGCGAGCGCAGCGCGTCGGATGGCGCGCACGGCTCGGGGGGATCAGCGGGGCGCGTCGCCCTCCGGACCGAGCCCGTCGAGGATGGCGGCCGCCAGCTCTCGGATGGACGGCCCTCGCACGAGGAACATGGCCGAGAGCGCGACCCCAGAGTGCACGCGGATGGTGTTGTTGAGCTCGACGGCGGCCAGGGAGTCCAGGCCCAAGCGGTCGAGCTTCATCTCGGGCTCGAGTCGCTCAGGGCTCATCCCTAGCAGCCCCGCCAGCCGCTCGCTCAAGAACTCCAGCACGAGCGGGAGGCGTTCGGCCGTCGCGGAAGCGCGGAGGCGGTCACCGAGCGAGGCGGCTTGCTCGTCTGTCGCCTCCACCAGGTGCATGAGTCGCGGGGAGCGGGCGTGGGTCGCGCTCGCGCGCACGAGCTGGTTCCAGTCCACGTCGGCGAAGCCCACTTGCGCCGGCCCGCTCACCGCCAGGCGGCCAAAGGCGGCGGTGGCTCGGGCGGGGGCGATCGGCCGGACACCGATGCTCCGGAGATGCTCCTCGAGCGCGTGGTCGCGCGCGACCACGCCGGCCCCTCCGAGCGCACCCCAGTTGATCGTCACCGCGGGTAGCCCGCCCGCCCGGCGGTGATGTGCGAGCGCGTCCAGCACGCTGTTCGCGGCGACGTAGCTGCCTTGGCCCATGTTCCCGAAGAGCGAGGAGATGGACGAGAAGGCCACGAAGAAGTCGAGGTCAGCCCCCCGCGTCGCGGCGTCGAGGTGGAGCGCGCCGAGCGCCTTGGGCGCCATGACCCGCTCGAGGCGCGCGGCGTCGAGCTCCTCCAGGATCCCGTCGTCGAGCACCATCGCGGAGTGGACCACTCCGCGCAGCGGCGGGAGCTTCTGCGCGACCTCCGCCACCATGCGCTCGACCTCGGCGCGGTCGCTCACGTCGCATGCCCAGGGCAGCGCGCGTGCGCCGAGAGCGGCCAGCTCCGCGACGATCTCGTCGGCGCCCGGTGTCTGCGGGCCGCGGCGGCTCGCCAGCACGAGGTGACGGGCGCCCTGCGCCGCCAGCCACCGCGCGATCTCGAGTCCGAAGCCGCCGAGGCCGCCAGTGACGAGATAGGATGCGTCGGACCTCACGATCGGGCGGCTGCGAGGGCGCATCGGGATGCCCTCGACGTCGAGCCGGAGCGCCACCACGACCGGGTCGCGGGCGAGCGCGTCGAGCGCCGCGGACACCTCGGCTGCGTGGAGCTCCAGGACGGGAAGGGGCGCGAGCGCGCCCTGCTCGAGCAGCTCACTCACCCGCTCGAAGAGAGGTGCCAGGGTCCCGGGGTCGTCGGTGACGAGGCGCCCCGGGTCGAGCGTGGCGAAGGAGAGGTTCCGGTCGACGAGGCCGCGCGGCAGGGTCGCATCCCCCTCCTCGGCCGGGCCGAGCTCGACGAGCCGTCCGCCCGGCGCCAGCAGGTGGAGCGCGCGTCGCCGCTCGGCCTCGCTGAGTCGCCCGTAGACCACCTCGACCCCTCGGCTCTGCGTCCGCGCCGACAGCTCGTCGATGAGGGCGTCTCCGACCGCAAGCGTCCGCGCGATGCCGACCTCCCGCAGCGCTTCGCGAGCGCCCTCGGAGCCGGCGACCGCGATCACCTCGGCGCCGATCCCGTTGGCGACCTGGACGGCGGCCAGGCCGTCCACGTCGTCGGCGTACACCAAGATCCGGTCCGTCGGCGTCAGGGTCGCGATCTCCGTCAGCGCGTGGAGCGCGGTGACGAAGGGCAGGGCAGCGACCGCGGCGGTGGCGCTCAGCGTGCCCGGCCGTGGCGCCAGCTGCGCCC
>JAEZBP010000668.1 GCA_023427125.1 Pseudomonadota bacterium
GTCTGGATCGCCCTCGGAGCGCCCACTCAGCCCGTTCGGCCTGAGCCGGCGCGCAGCGCCGAGTCGAAGGCCGCGCGGCCGAGGCCCTTCGACTGCGCAGCCTGCGGGTGCGCGCTCAGGGCGAACGGAATAGGAGGATCCGAGCGCGTTCCAGACCCCCGCAGCGACCGAGGCGGGAGCGAGCGCGAGCGTCAGGGTGAGCACGACCGCGGCGGCGACGGGTGAGAGAGGACGGCCCATGGACATCCTCGGGAAAGTACCGCCTTTGGCGCGCCGCTGTGATCGAGGGGTGGGATTAAGCCCACTCAGCGGCTGTGTCGGGCTCGTGGACGATCGCCCATCCGAGCTCCGGCGCGAGCGCGAGCGTCGCCGGGTCCTGCGTCACGCCGAACATGCCGCCCACGAAGTGGACCGGGTGCCTGGAGTCGTCGCGCACATCCACCAGGAGCACGGGTGCGCTCGCCAGGGAGGATGGCAGCGCAGTCAGGTCGGGCCCCTCGCGGTTACCCCAGTGCAAATACTCGCGCTTCTCCGCGGTCCGAAGGGCCTCCATCCACCCGCCGAGATAGGGCTGAACGTGGATCGCTTCACGCTCGGTTGGCCAGCGATTGGCTCCTGGAAGAGCTCCAGGTAGGGGAAGAGGGTGAGGATCCATCCAGTCAGCTCGGCGCCGCCGGAGAGGCTCTCGTGTCGGAAGAACGAGCGCCAGAAGGCGCTGTTCACGTGTCCCTCCGCCGTGCGGACCACCTGATCGAGCACCGGCAGGAGGCGGTCGATCCACCCCTCGAGCCCAAATTCCGAGAGCATCGACGCCCGCCTGCGAATGCTCCTCCAGTCGTCGGGCGTTCCGAGCAGGGTGATGGAGGGGATGCCGCAGCCCATGTGCGCCTCGTATTCGAAGTAACCCTGGAACGTGTCCATCACGAGGACCTCGGAGGCGGCGCGCTCGGTCGGTCCGCTCGTCGAGAAGTCGCACACGACCAGATCGCGGAGCTTGCCGACCTCCGCCGCGATCTGCTTCGAGAACTCCGCGAACATCTCGGGCCAGGGGTTGGGGCGCCCGAGCTCGAAGTCGGGTCGCTCGACGACGAGCTTCTTCCTGCCCTCGTGGCGCACGAAGCGCGCTCGGAGCGTCTCGGTGTTCAGCGCGACGTGCTTCGCGAAGCCCTGGGCGATCGTGAACCAGACCGCGTCGGGCGAGAGCACGAGCGGATAGTGTCCATAGAACGCGTCGTGGGCCGCTCGTGCGAGCGCGTGCTCCGGACCGACGCTGACCAGCGGTGCGTCGCTCCACGAGTACGCCTCGACGGCGCGCCGCGGCGCGGGAGCCGCGAACCGCTCGTCGTCGCGGGAGCGCTCTCCCGCTCCGAGCAGGCGGGGGATGGCGAGCGCCCGATCGAGCCGCGGCATCGCCTCGCGCGCGGGCTCCACGTCGCTCGAGACCGGAAAGGTGACGGCCATCGAGCGAGGTTACCGCAGCGCGCTCGGGGGTACACGGGTCCCCTCGAGCTGCGGCCGCCGGTGAGCGTGGGTCCGGCGCTTCATGGCCGGGCACGATCCGCTTCGAGCCTGCGTCGCGCTCTCGGCTCAGCCCACCGCGAGGACGACCTTGCCGCGGGCGCGGCCGGTCTCGAGGTAGCGGTGCGCTTCGGCCGCTTCGGCGAGGGGGTAGACGCGGTCGATGACGGGGCGGAGCGCGCCGCGCTCGACGAGCTCGCCGAGCCTCGCGAGGTTCGCGCCGCTCGCCCTGCGGGTGACGAGGCGGAGCTTGACGCCCCTCGAGAGCCGCGCGCGGACGACGAGGGGGACGAGGGTGAGGGCGAACGCGGCGACGCCGAGCCAGGGGCCGTGCTTCTTCGTGTAGGCGGGCAGGCCCGGGGTGATCGACGCGACGACGCCGCCCCGGCGGACGGTGGCGACGGCGCGGCGCATGTCGTCGCCGCCGATCGACTCGAGCACCGCGTCGCAGCCCTCGGCGACGTCCTCGAAGCGCTCGGCGCGGTAGTCGATCACGCGGTCGGCGCCGAGGCCGCGGACGAGCTCGGCGTTGCGCTCGCTGCAGGTGGTGAGGACCTCGGCGCCGAGGTGCTTGGCGAGCTGGATGGCCACGGTGCCGACGCCGCCCGAGCCGGCCTGGATCAGCACGCGCTGGCCGGGCCGGAGGTCGCAGGCGCCGACCAGCGCGTCCCAGGCGGTGAGGCCGACGAGCGGCAGCGCCGCGGCCTCGTGGTGATCGAGGCTCGCGGGCTTGAGCGCGCACTCGCTCGCGCTCACCACGACCTCCTCGGCGTAGCAGCCCATGCGGCGGTGGCTCGGCGAGCCGAAGACCTCGTCGCCGACGGCGAAGCCGCGGACCTTCGCGCCCACCTCGGTGACGACGCCGGACACGTCCATGCCGAGCGTCGCCGGCATCGAGAGCCGGATCAGCGCGCGCTGGACGCCCTCGCGCACCTTGAAGTCGATCGGGTTGATGCTGGTGGCCTTCACCGCGATGCGCAGGTCGCGAGGGCCGAGCGCCATCGGCGGCGCGTCCTCGAGGCGGAGGACGCCGGCGTCGCCGTAGGCGTGCATGCGGATGGCCTTCATCGGATGGCCCTCATCGGACGGCGGAGAGGAGGAGGTCGGAGAGCACTACGT
>JAEZBP010000750.1 GCA_023427125.1 Pseudomonadota bacterium
CGGTCGCGTGCGCACGCGACAGACCCTCGAGCCTCCGCTCGCTGGCGCCGAGGGCGTGCAGACGGTGGAGCTGATCGGCTATCGCATCGCGGGAGCGCCCGCCGAGGCGCCGCCGGCGACCCTGGGCTGCGACGGAGTCCTGCTCCTGCCGAGCGACGTGCAGGCCGCGTGCGGTCCCGAGTGGACCTTCGCGGGCGAAGAGACGCTCGCCGACGGCTGCGTCCACCGCTTCACGGCTCACACCGTCGCAGCTCACACCGTCGCGGGTCAGACCGTCGCAGGTCACACCGTCGCAGGCACGGACGAGGCCGCCGGCGAAGGTGTGCTCGAGCTCCGCGTCTCGCATCGACCGGACGAGGCGGCCGCCGCCGCCGCGCTCGACGCCCTGCTCGCCGCCGGCCAAGAGGGCGCGCCGGCTGGAGACGTCCGGGTGAGCGAGCGCGAGGGCGGCGTCTCGCTCGGCGCCACCGAGGGCGCCCACGTCGTCCTGGTGCAGACGAGCGGCTGCCCCTCGGAGCGCGCGGCGCGGCTGGTCCCCTTCGTGCGGTCCCTCCTCGCCCCCTGAAAGATCGGGTACCATCGCGCCCCATGAGCGCCGACCTGATGCCCTCCCGCAAGGACAAGATCCTCATCTTCACGATCCTCGGCTGGGCCGCGTGCGCGGTGTTCTCGTTCGTCGCCTACTCGATGGCGAAGGAAGACCTCGCGATGATCGACAGCGGGGTGATGGAGGAGCGCGATCGCGACACCATCAACCTCATGCGCATCCTCAGCCTCGTGCAGATCTGCATCCTCTGCGGGTCCCTCATCCTCATGTGCTGCGTCTTCGGGATGCAGATGACGATGATCGGCAGCAGCTCGAGCTACGGCGGCTACTGAGGGGGCGCTCGGAGCGACCGCCGAAACGCCGTGCTCGTGAACCGCCGCGCGCTCTGGTAGCATCCCCGCCATCAACCTATGCCGGTCGACGTCGTCTTCATCGAGCCGTGCTTTCCCGCCAACCAGCGCGAGTTCGTCCGCGCCCTCCACGCCGTCGGCGCTCGCGTCACCGGCATCGGCGAGCGGCCGAAGGAGGCGCTCGACGAGTCGCTGCGGCACTGGCTCACGCACTACGAGCAGATCGGCAACGTGACCAACACAGCCGAGCTCGAGCAGAAGGTGCGCTGGCTCCAGGGCCGCGTGCGCGTCGATCGGCTCGAGGCCGTCGTCGAGGCCCACGTGATGGCCGCCGCCAAGGTCCGCGAGGCCTGCGGCATCCCCGGCACCAGCGTCCACACCACCTTCCTCTGCCGCGACAAGCCGGCGATGAAGGACGCGCTGCGCGAGGCCGGCGTCCCCTGCGCGCAGTCGCTCGGCTCGGATGACGGCGACGAGATCCGCCTCTTCGCCGAGCGGATCGGCTACCCGGTGATCGTGAAGCCGCGCGACGCGGCCGGGGCGTCGGGCACCTTCAAGTGCAGCGACGCGCGCGAGCTCGATCACGCGATGCGCGAGTTCCGCGTGGGCCGCGGCGGCAGCGTGGCCGTCGAGGAGTTCATCGAGGGGCACGAGGGCTTCTGGGACACGATCTCGATCGGCGGCCGCGTCGTGCACGAGTTCGTGTGCCACTACTACCCGAACGTCCTCGAGGCGATGCGCACGCGGTGGATCAGCCCGCAGTTCATCTGCACCAACCGCATCGACTCGGCCGACGGCTACCAAGAGGTGAAGGCGCTCGGCCGCAAGGTCGTGCGCGCGCTCGGGATCGAGACGAGCGCGACCCACATGGAGTGGTTCTACGGGCCCAAGGGCCTGAAATTCAGCGAGATCGGCTGCCGGCCGCCGGGCGTGCGAGCCTGGGATCTCTACGCCGCGGGCAACGACTTCGACATCTACCGCGAGTGGGCGATGGCGGTCGTCCACGGCAAGCCGAGCCAGTCGCTCTCGCGCCGCTTCTCGGCGGGGATCATCGCGCTGCGCCCCGATCGCGACGGCCGCATCACGGGCTACGAGGGCGTGCAGGAGGTCGAGCGCGCGTTCGGCCAGTGGATCATCGACGCGCACCTGCCGCCGGCCGGCACGCCGACGCAGCCGGTCGAGGCAGGCTACATGGCCAACGCGTGGCTCCGCATGAAGCACCCCGACTACGACGAGCTGCGGCGGATGCTCGATCTCGTGGGCCGGACCATCAAGGTCCGCGCGGCTTGATCCGATCCGAGATGTCTCCCTCACCGAGCGACGCGGCGCGGAGCGCGGCGAAGAGGACGATCGTGCTCTTGGGCGCGCAGCGCTTCGATCCGACGCTCGGAGCGACGGTCGAGGCGCTCGGCGTCACGGGGCCGATCGCGATCATCACCGCGGGCTGGCAGGAGCGGGAGGGCGAGGACGCCGACCTCCACGAGCACCTCGGCAAGCGCACGGTGAACCTGCGCCTGCACCGCCGGGCGGAGGAGGTGTTCCGGCGCGACCCCGAGCTCGCCGAGGCGCACCACGCCCGCCAGAGCGTGCTGCGACACAAGCAGGACTTCTATCGCGTCCGGCTCGAGCACGCGCTCGGCGCGAACCACGTGATCCGCCAGCGCACGGCGCCGCCCGAGATCCTCGCCGAGGAGCAGGACGCGTCGCTCCACGCGATCCGCCGCCTCGACGACTACCACCTCGCGCAGTGCGCCCGCGTGAACGACGAGCTCGAGCGCGAGGTGAGGCCCTTCACGCGCCCGTGGGTCGAGCGCCAGCGCCGCGAGCTCGGGAAGATCCTCGACAAGTGCGCGGCGCTCTGCATCGCGGGAGGGAACGTCGCGACGCTGCTCAACCGGCTGCGGCTCTTCGGAATCGCCGAGCTCCTCGGAGAGCAGCCGATCTTCGCGTGGTCCGCGGGCGCGATGGCGATCAGCGATCGCGTCTTCCTCTTCCACGACAGCCCGCCGCAGGGGCCGGGCGCCGCGGAGGTGCTCGACCGCGGCCTCGGCCTCTGCCCCGGTGTGGTCGTGCTCCCTCAGCCGGAGACGCGCCTGCGCCTCGAGGATCCGGAGCGAGTCGCGGTGCTCGCGCGCCGCGCGACGCCGGCGATGGCGCTCGCGTTCCCGGCCCGCGCTCACGTGACCTGGGAGGACGGGCGCTTCGTCCGCCCGTCGAACGTCACTCGGCTCCACGAGGACGGCTCGTGCGCTCCGTTCGAAGGAGCGGGCGCGTGAAGAAGCTCGCCATCCACCAGCTCCTCGAGTCGACGCCCGACGGCGCGGCGATCGACGCCGCGAAGATCGAAGCGTGGCTCGCCGGCAAGCGCTTCCCGCACGTCGAGGGCCCGAGCGCGACCTTCATCTGGCGCGGCGAGGCCGACCGGGTGGATCTGAGGCACTTCATCTTCGGGCTCGAGTCGGCGCAGCCGCTCACGCGGATCCCGGAGACCGACCTCTGGTACCTCGTCCTCGAGATCCCGCCGCGCTCGCGCGTCGAGTACAAGCTGCAGATCCACTGGGGCAACGACAGCCGCTGGATCGAGGATCCGCTGAACCCGCAGCGCGCGCGCGATCCCTTCGGCGCCAACTCGGTCCTCGCCACCGAGGGCTACGAGGTCCCGGAGTGGACGCGCGAGGATCCGGTCGCCCGCAAGGGCACGCTCGAGCCCTTCGCGTTCGACAGCAAGGCGCTCGGCGCGCGCCGCGGCGGCTACGTCTACCTGCCGGCGCGCTTCCGCCGCTCGCGCAGCTACCCGCTGCTCGTGATCCACGACGGCTCCGACTACCTGCGCTACTCCGGGATGAAGGTCGTCCTCGACAACCTCATCCACCGCCTCGAGATCCCGGATCTGATCGCGGCCTTCGTCGACTCCCCCGATCGCCTGAAGGAGTACGCGAACGACGAGCGCCACGCGCGCTTCTTGACCGAGGAGCTCGTGCCCCACCTCGAGGGCCAGCTCCCGCTCTCGGGCAAGCCGCACGGCCGCGCATTGATGGGCGCGAGCTTCGGCGGCGTGGCCTCCCTCTCGACGGCCTGGCGCTACCCCGGCTTCTGGGGGCGGCTCTTGCTTCAGTCGGGCTCGTTCGCGTTCACCGACATCGGCAAGCACAACCGGCGCGGGCCGCTCTTCGATCCGGTGGTGGCCTTCATGAACGCGTTCCGCGACGATCCGAAGGCGATCAGCGAGCGCGTGTTCATGAGCTGCGGCGTCTACGAGAGCCTGATCTACGAGAACCGCAGCCTCGTCCCCCTCCTCGACGCGACCGGCATGCAGGTCCGCTTCGTCGAGGCGCGCGACGGGCACAACTGGGAGAACTGGCGCGATCGATCACGGGAGGGGCTGAGCTGGCTCTTCCCTGGCCCCTTGATGATGATCTACGAGTGACGACTCGCGCGGCCCTCCGCGCGACAGAGAGTTTCGCGAAGGATGAGGTGGGCGTCTCATGGCTGAGATCGAGCGTAACATCGGGCTCTCACTGGGCGCGGACATCTGCTGGCCGGCCTGCTACGAGGCGATCCTGAAGCGGCTGGACCTGCGGATCCCGGTCGACGGAGACACCGTCCGCTTCAACGTCGAGCGGGTCTCGATCGAGCCCTTCGATCTGAGACAGCCGTGCAAGTACGACGTCGTCATCGATCGACTCACGCACTGGTATCACACGAGCCGTGAGTGGATCAAAAAGGCCGTCGTGATGGACGATCTCTACGTGTTCAACAACCCATGGTCGGTGCAGTCCATGGAGAAGCACACGTCGTACGCCGCGATGATGCACCTCGGGATGCCGATCCCCGACACGTGGATGATCCCGCCGAAGGAGTACGAGCCCGGCAACCCGGACCTCAAGCCCACGCTCAGCCAGTACGCGAAGCTCTTCGATCTCGGCCGCCTCGGCCCGAAGCTCGGCTATCCGATGTTCCTGAAGCCCTACGACGGCGGCGGCTGGCGCTCGGTCACGAAGTGCGACGACGAGAAGGCTCTGAAGAAGGCCTACGAGGAGAGCGGCACCTCGGTCATGCACGTGCAGGCGGCCGTCCAGCCCTTCGATCGCTTCGTGCGCTGCATCGGCTTCGGGCCGCAGGCCTACTGCGTGCTCTACGATCCGAGCGCGCCGCTGCACGACCGCTACACGATGGAGCGGGCGTTCATCAGCCCCGAGGAGGAGGACCACCTCCGCAAGATCACGCTCACGATCAACTCGTTCTTCGGGTGGGAGTTCAACAGCTGCGAGAGCCTGCGCCGCGGCGGCGTGTGGCACCCCATCGACTTCGCAAACCCCTGCCCCGACTCGCAGGTGACGAGCCTCCACTACCACTTCCCCTGGCTCGTGAAGGCGTACGTGAAGTGGAGCGTGTTCTGCGCGGCGACCAAGCGGCCGATGCGGCGCACGCTCGACTGGGCGCCCTACTACGAGATCGCGGCGAGCGAGCGGACCTACGAGGAGAAGCTCGACGCCTACGCGCGGATCGCGCACGAGCGCTTCGAGACCGAGCGCTTCGAGGACTTCTGCGCCACGCACCTCGGCCACCTCGACGAGGTCACCTGGGAGCACTTCGGGACCGAGGAGGCCAAGCACGCGGTGCGACAGAAGGTGGCCGCGCTCTTCCCGGTGCACGAGATCGAGCCCTTCACGGAGCTCTTCTGGAAGCGCATCCAGACCTGGCGCGCCGACCAGAAGGCGTGATGAAGCCGCGCTCGTCGCGCGGCTCTCCGCGCGCCGCCAAGTACTTTCGTTCCGCCGGCGAGCTCCGCGAGTGGCTCGAGGCGCACCACGCCGATCGCGACGAGCTCTTGATCGGCTTCTACAAGAAGGGCGCGGCGAAGAAGGGCATCACGTACGCCGAGGCCCTCGAGGAGGCGCTCTGCTTCGGCTGGATCGACGGGCATGTGCGCTCGGTCGACGGCGAGCGCTACCAGCAGCGGTGGACGCCGCGCCGCAAGGGCAGCATCTGGAGCAAGATCAACGTCGGCCACGTCGAGCGGCTCATGGCCGAGAACCGCATGAGGCCGCCGGGGATCGCCGCCTTCGAGGCGCGCACGGCGAAGCGCACCGGCGTCTACTCGTTCGAGCAGGAGGAGCCGAGCGAGCTCGACCCGGCGCGCGCGGCGAGGCTCCGCGCGAGCGGCGCGGCGAGCGCGTTCTTCGAGGCGCAGCCGCCGGGATACAAGCGCCTAGCCGCTTTCTGGGTGATGAGCGCGAAGCGGGAGGAGACGCGCGACCGTCGGCTCGAGACGCTCATCGCCTGCTCGGCCGAGGGCGAGCGCGCGCCTCCCTTCGTGGTCGCCAAGAGGAAGCCCGCCGCCAAGAAGGGCGCGTGACTACGCGCCGGGCGTGGGGGCTGCGCAGAACGCGTGACCCTGGATCCCGAGTCGTGAGAGGATGGGCTTCCATGTCGTCGTCGTCGTTCGTGAAGTCCACCTGGCGCAGCGAGCGGCTCGGCTGCGAAGCCACCCTGGCCCGGTGGGGGACCTTCGGTCAGCCCGTCCTCGTCTTCCCCACCGCCGGAGGCGACGCGGAGGAGATCGAGCGCTGGCAGGTCATCCGCGTGCTCGAGCCGCTGATCAGCGCGGGGCGCATCAAGATCTACTCCTGCGACAGCGTGGCGGGGCGTGTCTGGTTCCACAAGGAGGGCAGCCCCCAGCACCGCATGTGGATGCAGCACCAGTTCCACCAGTACGTGAAGCACGAGGTGGTCCCGGCCATCCACAAGGACTGCGGCGGCGAGCTGCCGATCTGGGCGACCGGCGCCTCGATCGGCGCGTTCCACTCCGTCGCGGTCGTCTGCCGCTTCCCCGACCTCTTCCATCGCGCGCTGGCGATGAGCGGCACGTTCAATCTGATGCGCTTCATCGAGGTCAGCTCGTACACGGAGGAGTACTTCGTCTCCTCACCGCTCCAGTTCGTGCCGACCCTCGCGGGGCCGCACCTCGAGGCGCTGCGCCAGCGCTTCATCCTCTTCGCCTCGGGCGACGGGCGCGCCGAGAACATGGGCGAGACCTGGGCGATGGCCAACGTGCTCGGGGCCCGCGGTATCCCGAACCGCGTCGATCCCTGGGGCCCCGACTGGCACCACGACTGGCCGACCTGGCGCGCGATGCTGCCGAAGTACCTGGATGAGTGGACGCGATGAGCGAAGACACGCGCGATCACAAGAAGGTCTTGGAAGGCGAGCTCGAAGGGGAGACGCGCCGGCGCTTCACGCAGGCCGTCCTCACCGATCTGCGCGCGCTCGAGCGCATGCTCGAGAGCGGCGCCTTCGAGGTGGGCGTCTCGCGCATCGGCGCCGAGCAGGAGCTCTTCCTCGTCGACCACGAGTTCCACCCGGCGCCTGCCGCCCTCGCGGTGCTCCACGCGATGAACGACCCGCACGTCACCACCGAGCTCGGCGCGTTCAACCTCGAGCTGAACGCGGACCCGCAGCCCTTCGGCGGCGACGGCCTCGCGAAGATGGAGACCCAGCTCCAAGGCCTCTTCGAGAAGCTCCACGGCGCGTGCGCGGAGCAGAACATCACCCCGGTGCTCGTCGGCATCCTCCCGACGATCCGCAAGAACGACCTCGGCATGGAGAACATGGTGCCGAGCCCGCGCTACCTCGCGCTCAACCGGGCGACGACGGCGATGCGCGGCGAGGCCTACGACTTCGCCATCCAGGGGATGGACGAGCTGATCGTCAAGCACGACTCCGTGATGGTCGAGGCGTGCAACGCGAGCTTCCAGGTCCACCTGCAGGTCGACCCCGCGGACTTCGCGCGGCTCTACAACCTCGCGCAGGTGCTCGCCGGCCCGGTGCTCGCCGGCGGCACCAACTCGCCCATCCTCTTCGGCAAGCGGCTCTGGGCCGAGACCCGCATCGCCGTCTTCGAGCAGGCCGTCGACACCCGGCAGAAGGCCGTGCACCTGCGCGAGCGGCAGGCGCGCGTGACCTTCGGCAAGCGCTGGGTGAAGCGGAGCGTCACCGAGATCTACAAGGAGGACATCGCGCGCTTCCGCAGCATGGTCGGGACCGACCTCGACGAGGACGCGCTCGAGACGCTCGAGGCCGGGCGCATCCCGCAGCTCAAGGCGCTCCGCCTCCACAACGGCACCATCTATCGATGGAACCGCCCCTGCTACGGCATCAGCCCGAGCGGCAAGCCGCACCTGCGCATCGAGCTGCGCGTGCTCCCGTCCGGCCCGACGATCACGGACGAGATCGGCAGCGCGGCGCTCTGGCTCGGGCTGATGAGCGAGCTCGGCGCGACGGTCGAGGACATCACCACGCGCATCGAGTTCGACGACGCGCGCGCCAACTTCTACGCGGCGGCGCGCGAGGGCCTCGGCGCGCGCATGACGTGGCTCGACGGCGAGGAGGTGCTCGCGCAGACGCTGGTGCTCGACACCCTCCTGCCGCTCGCGCAGCGCGGGCTCGCGCGGGCCGGCGTCGACCCGGTGGACGCGGAGCGCTTCCTCGGCGTGGTCGAGCAGCGCGCGCGCACGATGCGCACCGGCTCGCGCTGGGCGCTGCGCTCTTTCGCGGGGATGAAGGACCGCGGCTCGCTCGGCGAGAAGCTGACGGCGCTGGTCGCGGCCACCGTCGCGCGGCAGCGAACGGGCCGCACCGTGAGCGAGTGGGAGCGCGCGCGCCTCGACGAGATCGGCAGCGCGAAGTCGAGCTACCACAAGGTCTCGCAGTACATGACGACCGACATCTTCACCGTGCAGGCCGACGACGCGGTGGAGCTCGTGGCGGATCTGATGGGCTGGGAGCGGATCCGGCACGTGCCGGTCGAGGACGGCCAGGGCCACCTGGTCGGGCTGGTCAGCTATCGCTCGGTGCTCCGCTACTTCAACGAGCGGATCAAGCAGGGCGACGCGGATCCGGAGAGCACGCCGGTCTCGGACATCATGCGGCGCGACGTCATGACCATCACCCCGGACACGCCTACCCTCGAGGCGATCCGACTGATGCGCCGCTACCGGATCGGCTGCCTCCCGGTCGTGCAGGACGGACAGCTCGTCGCGATCGTCACCGAGGAGGACTTCATGACGATCGCCTCCGAGCTGCTCGAGCAGCGGCTGGGCTAGCCGCGCTCTGTTGACTGGCGCGCGCCGTCGCGCGCGCGGCCCCGCTCCGGGGCGGTCGCTGCCCCGCAGTCTCGTCCTTGCCCTCCCATCCTGAGCGCGCTCCGAGCCGCTCCGCTCGGCGTTCTGACCCGCGCTCGGCTCCGCCTCCGCGTTCCAGGGGGCCCGGGCTTCTTGTACGCTCTCGAGCCGTGACGGCTCCGCTCTCACATCTGGTCGCGTCGGCGGACGCGCGGCTCGAGAGGATGATCGGCCAGGTGCGGGGCGCGATGCCGGGGCCGACCCTGATCGTCGTGGCGGGCATCCACGGCAACGAGCACGCGGGCGTCGTCGCCGCCGAGCGCGTGAGCAGCGAGCTGCGGGAAGAGGACGTGCGCGGCGAGCTCGTCGTGCTCCGCGGCAACGTGGGCGCGCTGCAGCTCGGCCGGCGCTACCAAGCCAAGGATCTGAACCGCGTCTGGACCGACGAGCGGGTGGTCGCGCTGCGGCGCACCCCCGAGGCGGACCGCGACCCGGAGGATCGCGAGCAGCTCGAGCTGCTCCGTGCGATCGAGGACGCGATGGCGCGCGCGCGCGGCGACGTCTACCTCGTCGATCTCCACACCACGAGCGCACGAGGGATCCCCTTCGCGCTCTTCGGCGACGCGCTGCGCCAGTGGCGCTTCGGGCTCTCGTTTCCCCTGCCGGTGATCCTCGGGCTCGAGGAGCAGCTCGACGGAGTGCTGAGCGCGTTCTTCGCGGCGCGCGGCTGCGTGGCGATCGCGATCGAGGGCGGGCAGCACGACGATCCCGAGTCGATCGCGAACCTCGAGGCGTGCCTGCGGATCGCGCTGGTCGCCTCCTCCGTGCTCGATCGAGCGCGCGCGCCGCTCTACGCCGCCGCCCTCACGCGGCTCGAGTCACGCCGCGGCGGACTGCCGAACGTGATGGAGGTGACCCGGCGGCACGCGATCACCGAGGCGGACGAGTTCCGCATGGCGCCCGGGTTCGCGAACCTCGACCGCGCGCGGCGCGGGCGCGTCTTGGCGCGCGATCGGCGCGGGGAGATCCGCGCGGAGGAGGACGGCATGGTCATCCTCCCTCTCTATCAAGGCCTCGGCAGCGACGGCTTCTTCTGGGGACGGGCCGTGAGCCGAGCGCGCCTCGAGCTCGCCGAGCGGGTGCGCCGCCTGCGCCTCGATCTCTTGCTCCCGCTCCTCCCGGGGGTCCGCCGCGACCCGACGCGGCCGGAGCGCCTGCGCGCCGACAAGCGGATCGCGCGGCTCTATCCGCTCGATGTGTTCCACATCTTCGGCTACCGGCGCATCCGCGAGGATGGGCGCGAGCTCGTCGTGGCGAGGCTGCGGTAGCCGCCGCGTCAATTTCACCGCCGAGGCATCGTCAAGCGCACGCGCTTTCGCTACCTTTGCGCTCATGCTGCGCGCCGCCCTCCTCCTCCCTGCCCTCCTGATCCTGGCCTGCAACCCCGAAGGGCCTCGCACGACGCGCGACGCCGGCCCGGGAGACGGCGGCGACATCGCCGACGCCGACGGGGACACCATCTCGGACGCCGACGAAGGCGCGCGCGAGGAGCGCGACACCGACGGCGACGGCACCCCCGACTACCTCGACCTCGACTCCGACGGCGACGGCATCCCCGACGCGGTGGAGGCGGGCGACGACAACCCGGCGACGCCGCCCGTCGACAGCGATCTCGACCTCATCCCCGACTACCTCGACCTCGACTCCGACGGCAACGGCATCCCGGACGAGCAAGAGCTCCCCGGCGACATCGACTCGGACGGAAAGCCGAACCACGCCGACCTCGACGACGACAACGACGGCATCTCGGACTCCCTCGAGCTGAACGGGATGCTCACCCCGCCGCTCGACACCGACGGCGACGGCGTGCCCGACTTCCAGGATCGCGACAGCGACAACGACACGATCATGGACGGCCACGAGCGCGACGCCGACACCGACGGCGACGGAACACTCGACGTCCACGACCAGGACTCCGACGACGACGGAATCACCGATCGTGAGGAGGCGGGCGACGGCGACGTCAACACCCCGCCGGTCGACACCGACATGGACGGCATCCCGGACTTTCGCGACGCCGACAGCGACAACGACGGGCTCTCCGATCGCGACGAGCGCGCCGCCGGCACCTCGCCGATCCTCGGGGACACCGACATGGACGGGGTCTCCGATCTCATCGAGGTGGCCGCCGGCACCAGTCCGACCGATCCCACCGACAGCCCCCGCGCCCGCGGCGACTTCGTCTTCACCGTCCCGTACATGGCGCCTCCGGATCCGACGGAGGACACGCTCACGTTCCGCACGTCCATCCAGTTCGCCGACGTGTACTTCCTCTTCGACATCTCCGGCTCGATGTCCGGCGAGATCAACGCGCTCCGCACCGCGGTGACCAGCGTGATCGGCAACCTCACCTGCGCCGACTCCCTCATCGCGTGCACCACGGACGCGACCTGCGGGAGCGGCCAGGTGTGCAGCCCCTTCTCGTCGACGTGCGTCGAGGACCCGAGCGCCAGCTCGTGCGTCGCGAGCGTGTGGACGGGGACCGGCTACTACGAGGTCACGCTCGAGAACGCGCTCAGCCTGCAGCCCGATCCCGCCGCGACGAGCGCCGCGATCCGCACCGCGACCTACGGCGGCACCGAGCGACTCTATGGAGCCGTCGAGGCGACGGCGTCCGGATCTTCCACGGCGTTGACCTCCAACGGCTGCACCGGGCCGTCCGCCGGGCGCATCGGCTGCCCCGCCTTCCGAGAAGAGGCCGTCCGCATCCTCGTGGCCTTCACCGACGAAGACAGCGACGGCGGCACGCTCGCCGGGGCCTCCAACGCCCTCGTGGCCAACGGCATCACGCTGGTCGGCGTCAACAGCGGCTCGTCGGCGTCGCGCACCGCGCTCGTGAACCTCGCGAACAGCTCGGGGTCGGTGGATCGCCTGGGCGCTCCCCTGGTGTACGACGGGACCGACAGCGCGGTCGTCCCCGCGGTGACCGCCGCGATCAACGAGATCGTCGAGGGCGTGCCGCTGCGCGTGACGATCTCGGCGGTCGACGAGCCGGACGACGTCTGGGACGCGCTGCAGTTCATCGAGCGCCTCGAGACCAACACCACCGACACGGGC